>PIVS01000283.1 GCA_003353855.1 Desulfobacteraceae bacterium | reverse complement strand
TGTGTGGGAGAGTAGAACGCCGCCAGATTATTCTTCAAAAAGCCCTGATAGTGTATTACACACTGTCAGGGCTTTTTGGGTTTATGGCTTTTTCGATTTGTGTCCATGGAAGCAATAAAAATGAAAGTGTATCAGAGTTCAAAGCAGGATCCTGGGGTGATCCGTCTGTTTTTAGGCTTAAAAGTTCTGTTACATAACCCCAAACTTTATTTTTTTGTTCAACGCTTAGTTGACTCATCTCAACCAATTGTTTTTCAAACTTTTTTCTTAATGCCCCAATATATTTTGTGGTTCGGATCAGTTCTTTTATCCATTCTTTTGCCCTTCTGAGGGAAACATCCGCTCCTTTATTTGATTTTGTAACATCTGCTTTACTTCAAATCGGCATTCGTCAGAGACAGGATTATTCATACATTCTGCTGGATTTTTAGCCGTCCTTACCAGCGGCAACTTATTTCTCATTGTTATATAAACAGCAACCACTGTTTCCAAAGGTGATCTCAAAGCATTAGCTGTAAGGATATCTCCCACTGTCTTAGAGCTTAAGGAAATATCCTTTTTTTCAGCCGGCATTCGGGAAAATTCTTTCAACCGTATCCGGTTGCCTTTTGTTTTATAATATTTGGCAATTTTAATTATTTCTCTTACCATATCCAGTGTCCCTTTGCTGGCCTTGCCCCTTTTATCCAGAACGATGATGGGGTGCATATTACCATCAAACTCTTTGTTCCAGCTATTTAACGTGGCCATTGGAATCATCATGACGAATGATGATTCTCGAAGTTTACAGGTGTTATTTCGATAAAAAATTACGGCTTTCTTTTTTTGCTTTGGATACATCCTCTTCTTTAAGCCACTGATAACCGGTTTTTCTGGATATACCGCCTTGCTCACAAATTTCTTTTACGCTGACTCCCAATTTTATACCTCTTTCCCGAGCAATCTGGGAGGCTTTTATCAGCGTTTTGATTTCTTCAGGTGTTAATTTCCCCATCAAGATACCCTCCTGTCATCTTTATAGGTTTACCCATAAGATAAAAAGTCAGATCCCCATAAGAATCAATCACAAGATTTAAAACACTTTTCCAATATCGGTTCACGGCATCATGGACAACTTTAATAACTTCCATACAAGGAAGGCTTCTTCCCCCATGGCTGCAAATTGCCGGCGCCAATCATATACTGTCGTGTAATGAACGCCTGCTACTTTTGCTGCATACCTGTGTGAGTGCCTACCCATGGGAAAGACCTTTTGTACCGGAGTATCAACTCTATATTGATTTCAGGCGTTTCGAAGGAAAAACAGCAGAATCTGTTGCAATGGAAGCTGTCTGGTGGATCGTTGCGATAAAAAATAACAGACAGTTGTTAACCAGACGATCATCATTGATAGAACCCACAGCTGGAGAAGGATACAAGGCATACGTAATAGCACTGAATACTGCCCTGGAAAGGTTCAGTCAAGAAATTGCTACGGCTGTTGTTGAAGCATTACCTTAGACAAAATGAATTTAACGTATAATTTAATAAATTTATCCTGGAATAAAAAATGGCCGGCTAATAACAAGAGTTCACATCGACGGGGCGGTTTGTCACCTTGATGTCGGCTCAACGAAAGAACCGTCCCGGGGGACCGCTGTAAACCCCTCCCAGAATGTGGGCATGGGCAGGGATCACGAATCAGGGCGGCACCAGCATGCCGCTTGATGCCAGTCTTTCAGCCTGTAACAGCTGCATCCCAGCTCCTGTCGTGTCTGCAGATCGTCACGAATTGCAAATGCCTCTATTTTGCTGTCTTTGTTTGGGCGGCCATGCCCTATCAGTATTACCGACCCAATATAATATCGACTTCCTCCTGGGTTAAAACCTGAGCTTTATAGTTCCCATAGCCAATGATGAGTTCAATTTGTTCTACATAGGAACGGAAATGATTTTTAGAACCTTCAACCAGAGAATTAAGGCTGTTTATGAGAGCCAATTCATCTGTATGGGCAAGTCCGCATTCTCCCTCTCCTATACCATTGTCTGTTTCTACAATCACCTTTGGGCATTCAATAATATCAAGCATATCCAATTCTTCTATATAGGCCCCCACATACAATGCATTCAACTCGCTCTTTCCCCCCCATGCGGTCAGAAGTCCGTATTTTTCAGCAAAATACCATCCATAATCCGCACCTGTAAAAATGCCCAGGCTATCCGGGAGATTATTTGTATCCGGATTTGGGTCTGCAATACCAAATTGATCTAATTTTGCTTTCATTTTATCGGTGTGCACTTGTTCGGAATCATTGGCAATAATACAACGTCCCCTGAAGTTGGATTTGCGGGCGTCTAATCTGGCCCGGGCAAGACTGTCCGAAGCCGATCTGTCCGGGGCGGTTTTTACCCGGGCGAATTTGGAAAATAGTGATCTGAAACTCAGCAATGTTTGCAACACCAACTTTGAACTGGCCAACATGCAGTGGTGCCGACTGTTGGGGATCCGGAATTTTAAAAAAGCGGACTGGATCGGGACGGATATCAGGGGTCTGGATCTGTAGCGAATGGGGGCTGCCGGAAAATATCGCTGCAGCCATTCGAGGTCATCACGGACAATCGGTTGCCGACTATGAAGCCCTTGGACCGGTAAGGCTTGTGGCCATTCTCCGGGAAGATGATGACAATTCCGGTTTGGATGAAATGATTGCCGAGGCCAAGCAGATCTATGGGGTGTCCGAGGAAAAAATGCTGGCCATTATTGAACCTGGGTTTGAAAAGGCAAAAGAACTGGCCCGCCTGATTCTATAATTCTTCATACGATAGTTGGTAGAACATTAGTGATGAAAATTGAAAAAAACGATATTCCTTCCCATGACATGACCCTATAAAAAATCTTTTTGACCGGGCAGGCAGCCCCATCTAAGATACCTGCCATGGATCTTGGGATGCTTGGGGGGCTTGATGCCCATATCGCTATATTGGATGAAGAGGGCTGGGTGATCGGGGTGAATATTGCTTCTCCCATTAAAGGATTGCATATTGTCAAATACCATCAAATTCCTCCTAGTTGTCAATGTACATTTCCAAATCAATACTTAACGAAAGATTTTCTACTGTTAGAGATTAATTAACTCATGCCGAATTCCATATTTCCTTTATTGTGCTAAAAATCAAATCCTTTTCAAACAAAAACAGATAAACCCAGGCAGACTTAAGACAAACCCACACAATTTATTGATAAAGGGTTTTGATCCCATCTTTTTTTAGATGGTTCAGATAATTCATCCTATCGAATCATATGCTTAACGCTCTTAACATGTATCGGCAATTACCATCGAATATTTCGGATTCAGAATCAACTTTGGATCCAAATATTTCATATTGTCCTCTGGGTTCGAAATGTATTGAAACTTAATCTATTTGATATTAAATAAAATTTGAAATAAACACAAAACAAGGGTTTTTTCAAGCCTTTAAAATATTTGCGTAATTTTGCAAATTTGCTTTGTATATTTCAGTTTTTAGTAAGGATGCAGGATCGTTGATTTGTATTCGAAAAAAATCTTGCAATAGTCTATGAACAATAGCAGGGGCATAATGCTTTTGATATTTGATAACATTATTTTAAGCTATTTTGAATCACTTGACAGGGATGATTAATCTTCAAGAAGAATGAACTCCAGGAAGATGCCGTGATTTTTAGAACCGTGCTTGGGGTCGGCCAGGGAAATTCCGTGGTCAACCTGGCCAAGGCAAAAGAGGTTCTTTACGACACCCGGATTAAAGCAGGGGAACGTGTCTCCAATATCATGCACCTGGGCGTCGCCCCTGAAAAGGGCCAGACCATCCAGGCCCTCCTGCTCTACCGGGGAATGCCCCAAAAAATATTGAACCTGGTGCCGGGTAAGCCCCTGGGGCCCCTGCCTGTTGTGGAGATGGCAAAGATCACGAAAAGCTTATAACTATAGAGAAATAGAATATAAAAAGGGGAAACTCTCCGTTTATGTACCAGAACAACAACAAGGCTGACGGAATATACCCTGCACTCATACATGCTATTTTTAAGCGTATGGGAAAACAGGTGGAGGTAAAATCCTATCCCTGGAAGCGTGTGCTAAAAATGGGGAAAGAAGGGGAATGCGGCATCGGAGGAATTTACAAAACCAAGGAGCGCTTGAAGATCTTCGACTATTCAGATCCCCTGTATACAGAGACTGTGCTGGTTTATGTGAGACAAAACAAGGCCTTTGAGTTTAACACCCTTTCCGATCTGGAAGGAAGAATTATCGGTGCGATGCGTGGGTGGAGCTACGGCGATGCTTTTGATAGTTTCAGGCAGAAGAAAACGGTAACGATAAAGGCGGTTGACAACGATCATGTCGCCTTTAAAAGGTTGGTACAGAGTGACTTGGACTGCCTGCTTTCCCTTGAACTGACAGGAAAACTGATGTTGGGCAAGTCAGGATATCAGGACCGGGTGGTGCCACTGGTCAGGCCGGTTGCCGTAAACGATACCCATATTGTATTTTCCAAAACAAAGGGCAGACAACAACTTCTTGAAAAAATGAATGAAACCCTTGCCCAAATGAAGGAAGATGGCTCATATAAAATGGTGATCCAGGCTGTTATGAAAAAAGCGGGCCTTCTATAAAGAAAATAATTATAAGGAACAGTGCAAATGGAATCCCAAGTAATCAGGCCAATGTACAAAGCGTATTGTAGATCAATCCGAAAAACTGATGGGGATGAAATTTTTCCGAATTATTTTTCTTTCCCACCCCAAGTAGGTGATTTAGTACAATCCCAAAACAAAAAGGCATACAGGGTGATTTCCATCATGCACACGGTCAAGGTTACAAAAGGCAAATACGGTGACATACAATCACCAAGAGCCGTATTGAGTTTGGAAAATATTTAGCTGATTTCTGTTGCTGCTTAGAAGGGCCAGAAGTTATTGTCTTCCCATACCTGTTCCATTAGAGATTCCTGCAGGCTGATTAATTTTTTTAAATGGGTGCTCTCCCACACCGACAACCATTTATAGAGTTTCTTTTCTTCTGGATCCTGGGTTTCTTCTGACCGAAGGGCATACATTTTAATGGCTTTTTCTTCAAATCCAATGGCAGCGGTGATGGCTGTGGATTCAAACCCTGCCATGTTGATGTTCTTTTTTACCTCGTCACTGAGGATGTCCGGTGCAGATTCAGCACCTCCGTCATTATCATAGCCCCCGGCCACAAATTTGCCACTGGCCATATAGGCTTTGAATTGTTTCTCAAGGATATCCATATGTTCTTGCTCGTCATCCACCAAATCCTGGAAAAAGGCTTTGACCGAGTCATTGGAGGCCTGGTCCCGGGCGGTTTCATACAGATTTTTGCCCTGTCGTTCCATGAGAAAGGCATTCTTCAGTATGTTCAGTGTCTTTGATTTATCCATGGGCAATCTCCTGTTGTTTCTGGTTGGAATAACTATGAAAATCTACACCAAGCGGATTGAATTTGCAAATCAGGACAAATTTTTATACCCTGTGGGGTATTTGCCAACCACGACGCATTAAGAGACGCATTAAGAGAAGATAAACGACTTATGGGAACCTTTGATATTATTGTTATTGCCGTGGGCCTGGCCATGGATGCGGCTGCTGTTTCACTGGCTGCTGCCGCATCTGGATATGCCAGGGATGGCCGGGCGGTTTTCAGGCTGGCCTTTCACTTTGGTCTGTTTCAGTTCATGATGCCTGTGGCAGGCTGGTTTCTGGGGGTGAGATTTGTCTCCTATTTCAAAGCCTTTGACCATTGGATTGCCTTTGGACTACTCCTCATTGTGGGGATAAGGATGATTCTTTCCGGCCTGGACAAGTTTGAAGACCCTATTAAAAAAGATCCCTCCCGGGGCATGACCATGGTCATGCTCAGTGTGGCCACCAGCATCGATGCCCTGGCCATAGGCCTGAGCCTGGCCATGTTGGATATCAATATCTGGTATCCCTCGGTGATGATCGGGGTGATCACCGCTGCCATGTCTCTGGCCGCTATTGCCATTGGAAAACGTCTGGGCGTTTTGTTCGGGAAACGCATGGAGATTGTTGGGGGGCTGATTCTGGTCTTTATCGGCACCAGGATTCTCATCTCCCAGCTGGCTGCTGCGACCTAACCTAACCTCTGGAATAATGGAAAAACAATTCTGAAACCTGAATTGCCCTTTTTAAACGACCTTGAAGGCCTTGGGCTTCCACCGGGCCTGTCCCGTGTGATCGATGCCCATGTCCACATATTCCCTGATAAAATTTTTTCTGCTGTGAGGAACTGGTTTGATTTAGATAGGAGTACCAGATTAAAGTCAATCTCTTTTTACAACATTTTTTGAGGCACAGCTATCCTATACCAATCCAGGTTGGTTTTTTTCAACTTAAACCAGCTTAAACGTTTTTTTAG
>PIVS01000836.1 GCA_003353855.1 Desulfobacteraceae bacterium | reverse complement strand
GTGGCGGAAGAAAAAAGCCGTCTGCTTTTAGAGTCTGTGGGGGATGGTATTTTCGGGGTTGGCAATGACGGGCTTGTCAACTTTATCAATTCAGCCGGCCTTCGAATGCTGGGTATAGAATCACAGGATGTGATCGGAAAAGAAATTCACCCGATTATTCATCATACAAAGGCGGATGGATCGCCCTATCCGGTAAATGACTGCCCCATGTATCAATCCTTCACCCAGGGTGTAGACAATCACATCCATGACGAAGTCCTATGGCGAAAGGATGGCACCAGCTTTCCTGTGGAATATAGTTCTGTCCCCATTAAAAAAGAGAATGACATCATTGGCTCCGTGGTCATTTTCAGGGATATAACCCTTAGAAAACAAAATGAAGAAGAACTGAAAAAGCTTTCAATGGCGGTTGAGCAAAGCATGGTATCCGTTGTTATAACAAATCCGAAGGGCCGCATTGAATACGTCAATGCTGCTTTCACAAAGACAACGGGATACAGCAGTGAGGAGGCAGTCGGACAGAACCCCAGAATATTGAATGCAGGTATTCGGTCAAAAGAATTTTATAAAAAAATGTGGGATACCATTTCAGGAGGGAATGTGTGGCAGGGAGAATTTGCCAATAGAAAGAAAAATGGGGACATCTTCTGGGAAAATGCGTCCATATCTCCTGTGCGCAACGATAAGGAACAGATAACACACTATGTTGCGGTTAAGGATGATATTACCGAACGCCGCCAGGCACAAGAGGCATTGCGGGACAATGAGGAGACCTTAAGCAAAATAACCTCTTCTGCTCTCAGTGCCATTATCATGATATCTTCGGAAACCGGTGAAATTTCCTTCTGGAACCAGGCCGCTGAAAATATATTTGGCTGGAAGGCCCGGGAAGTTGTGGGTAAAAAACTGCATCAATTAATTATTCCAGACCAATATCAACATCAGCATATGGAAGGCCTTAAGCAATTCAGACAAGAAGGGAAAGGCGCTTTGATAGGTCATCCAACTGAAACATCCGCCATTAACAGGGATGGGGTGGAGTTCCCGGTGGAGCTTAGCTTATCCGCTGTAAAACTAAAGAACAAATGGAATGCCATCGGTCTTATTACTGATATCACCCAACGCAAACAGGCTGAACAGGAACTGAAAGAAGCCAAAGAACTGGCTGAAGAGGCCACCCGGGCCAAAAGCGATTTTTTAGCCAACATGAGTCACGAGATTCGAACGCCCATGAATGCCATCATCGGCATGTCCCATCTGTGTATGGGAACGGATCTTGAGCCCCGGCAGAAGGATTATATTGAAAAGGTATACAGCTCAGCCCACTCACTTCTCGGTATTATCAATGATATCCTGGATTTTTCTAAAATTGAAGCCGGAAAACTTGAGATGGAATCAATTCCCTTTCGCCTGGATGAAGTGCTTGACAACCTGGGGAACCTGACCGCACTCAAGGCCCAGGAGAAAGGATTGGAACTGCTTTTTGACACCCATCCTGATGTCCCCAGGGCCTTGGTGGGAGACCCGCTCAGACTGGGGCAAATTCTGCTGAACCTGGCGGGAAATGCCGTCAAGTTTACCGA
>PIVS01000835.1 GCA_003353855.1 Desulfobacteraceae bacterium | reverse complement strand
AAATCTGGTTTGTGTCAAATCCTCTAAGATGCAGTGCACCGGAACGGCAGGAGGCTACACAAAGCCCGCAACCCTTACACAGAACACCATTTATCTCTGCTATACCTTCAAAACGACCCTCGGTCATAAACCGTGGAGATGAATAGGGACAGATGGATACGCAGACACCACAGGCAGAGCATTTTTCTACATCAACACTGGCGATGGTACCGCTGGTAAACAAGCTGTCTTTCTTGGAAAGAAGTGTTGCGGCTCTTGAAGCTGCGGCCCTTCCCTGGGTAATGGCTTCATTGACAGGTTTGGGATAGTGACCGGACCCTGCCACAAAAACACCCGCTGTTGCAAATTCAGCAGGTCCGAGTTTGGCATGTTTTTCAATAAAGAAGCCTTCATTGTTCACAGGTACTTTAAAGAAATTGGCAAGTTTATCATCCCTTCTGGGAACAATGGCCGCGGCCAATGTTAAGAGATCTGTTTCAATGGTGACCGGACGGTTCAGTACATGGTCATTCAATGAGATTTTAATGCTCTCTTTTTCAATTACCACAACAGGTTTTTTATCCACGTCGTACCTGATAAAAATGACGCCAAGTTCTCTTGCTTCCTTGTATAGCAATTCCCGTTCACCATAGGTCCGGATATCCCTGTAAAGGATAAATACGCCCATGGCAGGCTTTTGAGTCTTCAATGCAATGGCATTATCAACGGAATGGGTACAACAGACCCTGGAACAATAGGGACGTTCCGGTTCCCTTGATCCGACACATTGGATAAAGACTGCTGTATTGGCAGCTGCAAGCTTGGTGTCATTTTCCTTGAGCATTTTGTCCAGGTCCAGGGTTGTGATAATCCTGTCATCCTCACCAAACCCATACTCAGTTGGTTCGGAAGATTTGGCCCCGGTGGCAAGGACGGCAACACCGTGTTCCAGTTCCTCTTGGTTTTCTCCGGTTTTCAGAATCGATTTAAAATTACCCACAAACCCTTCCACGTTTTCAAGGGTGGTTTCGGTGTGAATTGTAATCTTGTCATTGGCTTCAATGGACTGGACCAATTGGGCCAGTTTTTCGCCCACATCTTCGCCCTGGGAGGTTTTAAACAACTTTAAGGCTTCTCCGCCAAGGGTTTGTTTTTTCTCTATGATATGGGTATCATATCCCTGGATGGCCAGGCTTTTTGCGGCTGTTAAACCGGCGAGTCCGCCGCCAACCACCATGACAGAATCGTTGACATTAATCTTTTCTTCTTTAAGGGGTTCTGCAAGGGCTGCCTTGGCAACGGCCATGCGAACCAGATCCTTGGCTTTTTCGGTGGCAATTGCAGGATTGCTCTTGTGGACCCAGGAATTATGGTTCCTTATGTTGGTCATCTCAAAAAGATACTTATTAAGCCCTGCATTTTTCAATGTTTCCTGGAACAGGGGTTCATGGGTCTTGGGCGTACAGGCTGCCAGCACGATACGGTTCAGCTTTTTTTCTTTTATCTGCTCAACCATTTTATCCTGGGCATCCTGACTGCAGGCATACATGTTCTCATCTGCAAAGGTAACATAGGGAAGGCTTTTTGCATATTCAGTGACATGGGCAC
>PIVS01000282.1 GCA_003353855.1 Desulfobacteraceae bacterium | reverse complement strand
GCTTTGACAAAAAGCCTGTCCAGCTGGGTGGCCTTGGAAAAGGCTTCAATGGCCTCACTGTGCTGTCCCTGGGAGGTCTTTATATATCCGATGTTAAAATAGTATTCAGGATTTTCCTTCTGGTTAACAAGGGATTTAAACACCTCCAGCGCCTTGGTAAATTCCTGCTTTTCAATGAGATTAATCCCCTTTTCCAGACTTTCTTCCACCTGGACGACCACTGGAGCTTTGATCTTTCCAATGGCCTGGGAAAGTTTAATTTTCATTCCTTCCCCGTTGTAGGGAATCACAAAAAGACCGGTCACGCCAATCTGCCCAGCCCGTATCACCTTTATTTTGTTAAAGGCATCATCGGTGAGGAAAAAGGGCAAATCTGCCACGGATTCTTCCCTTCGAAGGATCTTTAACAGGGCGATGCCGGACATCTCTTCCATTTCATAGGAAGAGATGACACAGTCGACTTTTTTTGATTTTAAAAATGCCCATGCATTTCCGCCGCCCTGGACGGCCAGTATTTTGTCATACCCGATTTTTTTTAAGGTCCGGGTTAGATCGGTTCTCTCTTTTGCATTTTCACTGACCACGAGGATGGATTTATCTTGCATCTGTTTTCCTATAATCTGTCCAGCAAGGGACGGTTTCTGCCAGGGGCACCGGGGCGGCCATATGGGTTTGCAGACATGGCTGCCAGGTGTTGCTTGATTTCAAATACGGCCTCTGGATCATGCTCCTTAGCCAATTGGAAAAAATACAATCGCAGGCCGGTTACCTTATATTCATTAATTTTGATGGCGGTATCCCCATACCTATCTCCTATGTTTTTATCTGTGTCAAGGATCAATTCATCTAAAAATAATTCTCCCCAGGTATTTAAGGCAAGAAACTCCACCCTTTCTAAGGTGTTGTCCCCTTTTTTTTTCGGATAGACCAGAAGGACCATCAGTTTAGACCAGGAGGGGGGATCTTCAAACATACCGTCGGATAGTGGTTTGACAGGCTGAAGGGCCAGATATAATTTATCCGGGTCTATTGGAAGGGTATGGCTTTCAAACAGGCGTAAGGGAAGATCAATTTTCATGGAACTTTGGGAGCGGTCATAGAGTTGGTTTTCAAGAATCCATCCCAATAGGCCCAAAAGAGACAGTGCCCCATGGAGTTTTTGGGGCCGGGGCTCTTGGTTTAAATAACAGGAAAGGTGCCAGTTGCCGCCCCGTTTTTGCTGGAGAAGAAACAATTGAAATTTTTGCCGCTTTAAATAGGTGGAACATTCAACGATTTTTCCCGGGGCCTTGTTTAACCGTTCTTTTGTTTTATGGATAAGAAGTTTAAAATTTCGCTTTTCCGGGTCAGGAACCCCTTCTTGGTTTTGAGTGGGTGGATATTTTTGTTGAGTTTGCTGGTACATAAATGCAAGACGGGTGATGATGGTTTTTTCCAGAAGCAGTTTTTCCGGTTCTGCCCACTTGGTATAGGAGAGCAGCTTGCTTACCTGGCCGGGGTTTAGATTCCAGTTCCGGATATACCAGTCCAGCAATTGGCGTTTGGGAGAGCCTATTTCCGGTATTGAGACACTTGGATATCCGCAGAGCCGGAAAAATATAGCATTTTTGATCAGGTTCAACCCTTTGGGATCCTCCTCCTGGTGAAACTTAATGATCCGGTCAAAAAGCACTTTGTAGGGATCGGCATGGTAATCATCGATGCCGGCTTTCGCATATCTTGCCTTTATCTCATCACATAATAGCCCCGTATGATCCGGTTGACCAAAGCCGGCTGAAAAAACCATGGATGCTTTTATCAAGGCTTTAATCGGATCAAACCGGGCTTTGCATATATGCCATAAAAGACCTTTTATAATATCCTGGGGTTCTGGTTTTTCAATGGTTCCCAGGTTAATGAATTCCCGGGAAATGGGTTTTAACCGGTCAATGGATGAAATGTTTTTGACAAGGGCGTTGGAGGTTTGAATATCACTGTGGCAGGGCAGTATAGTCCAGAAGGGTATTTTCCCGGCGATCATCAAAAAGGTTCGGTAAAATTCTTCTTTTAAAAATATTTTCGGGGCAGTCAGGGTTTCTTGCTCATTAAACCGGGCATAGCAATTCCTTTGGATATTTTCCTGGTCCATGATAAAAAAAGTGATTTCCTGATCATAGCTTTCCCTGCTGAATTTAAGGATTTGGTCCAGCTTTTTTTCAAGGTTGTAATACCTTATGTCAGAAAAATTTTTCTTGTTAATGATGACCCAATAGTCAAAATCAGATCCTGCCGACTGGGTAAAGGTGCCCAGACTTCCGATGTGATAAAAACCTTGTACACAAGGATCCATGGCCTTATATCGCGAAATGGACGTTTCCGGTAACAGGCTTTGTTTGAGAACTTCTTTATAAAATCCGGATTGTTCAAAATTGTAAATTCCGTGGGCACTTGTATCAGATTCAACATAACCTGGCAATTCCGGTAGATTCACATGGATGAGAAAGGGGATTTTTATGAACAACTCAAGTTTCGGGCC
Organism: Desulfobacteraceae bacterium; assembly: GCA_003353855.1. Classification (GTDB taxonomy): domain Bacteria; phylum Desulfobacterota; class Desulfobacteria; order Desulfobacterales; family Desulfobacteraceae; genus NBML01. The sequence goes on along the minus strand of PIVS01000282.1, from coordinate 3,930 downwards.
TGCAAGATACCGTAATGTCTCCCGCATCCGGACTATATTATAGTTGGAAAAACCGGACTTCAGATGCAAAATTTGTTTTCCAAGCTTCTCTATTTTATCTTCTTGCCGGCCCATGGCTTTGCCTGTTTCAAAATTAAATTGAAAAATATGCCCATAACGTTTAAGATGATCCTTGTATTATATTGCTTAATCATCATTATTTTCAAGCTTGATTTTGAATGGAGTACCAATGGATGCACCAGATGCCCCCCATGCGGGGATAGAATTGGATACGTTCTGTCTGCCTGATTTGGGCGGGGCAGGGGATGCAGACACCACAGCAACTGAGTCAGACGCCTCTGATCACAGCCTTTTCGTAAATTCTATTTTTAAAAAAATGATTGCCCAGGATTCATTTTTGTCCTTTTCCCGTCAGGTCAGCAATGTGAATAAAATCTTAACGATGAAATATTCTTCGGCCAATGATATCGCTGATGTGATCCTAAAGGATATGGCATTGACCTCCAAGGTTCTTAAATTGGTGAATTCTTCTTTTTATCGTCATTTTTCAAACAAAGGGATCTCCACCATTTCAGAAGCCATGATCATTTTGGGTACCGATGAGGTCCGGTCGGCAGCCGCCAGTTTAAAGATTTATGAAATGATGAGCGGCCTTGCCAATGCTGAAATTCTCAGGGATAAAGCGTTAAAAGGACTTCAAAGGAGCATCATGGCAAGGCAGATTGGCCTTGAGGACAGTTATAAAGATGCAGATGCCCTCCAGATTTCTGCCATGATCTATGATTTGGGGGAGTACCTGGTGGCATTGTTTGCTCCGGACAAATATATCCGGATTGAGGTTGTCACCGATGATGGCCAGCTTTCTCTGCAGGCGGCATCAAAATCCATACTGGGCCTTTCATATAGCGATCTTGGCAGGCTTGTGGCCTTAAAACTTCATTTGCCGGAGAATGTTGTCAATGCCATGCAGCCGGTGACAAATTTTGGTGTGAAGGGGGAGGAAATGAGTGAAAGGAAGCGTCACCGCTATGTCTGTGCTTTTACCCGAGAAATGTGTGACATTCCCATTGACAATGATAGTGATCCGGCCCTTGAACAGGTTATGGACATTACCGTCAAATACAAAGGAATCCTGAATATTGGCATGTCAAAGGCATTGGGACTGGTCAAAACCTCCCGGGAAAGGATGATTAAGCATGCGGCCCTCCTAAATGTGGATACAGACCAAGGCAAAGCAAAAACCGGATCTTCCGGGGTAAAAAATATGGACAGCCTTAATGCCGGTTTAAAACAATTACAGGATAATCTGGACAGCCAGCTCAGTATTCATGAAATTTTTACCAATATCGTGGGAATTCTTTTTGAAAGTTTTTATTTTACCCAGGTCTGTATTGCCATCAAAAAAAAGGAAACCCAGACAATGGATGCCAGGTTTGTCAAAGGGGATCAATCCCAGGATTTACTGGAGGGCTTTTCATTCAAGCTTGCTAACACTTCGGATCTGTTTAACAGAGCTGTTTTGAAAAAAAATGATACCGTTGTCAGCGATATTAACTGGAAAAAATACAAAAAAAATATTCCCCCCTGGTATATGGACCGGTTTGGAAAAAATGAGCAGGCTTCAGGCTTTGCTGTTTTTCCTGTATTTGTGGACCGGAAGATCATTTCCATGATTTATGTAAACTGGGATAGCAACGCCCATTCCATGAATCAGAAAACCATTGATTATATGTCGGAATTCAGGGAGTTTGTGGTGAAAACATTTACCCTTCATGCACGACAACCCGGCCGCTAGCCTTTTTGGTCAATTTAAATTTTTCAGATAAAAGGAGAATTTCTGGACGTTGAATGGGCCTATCTTCGTAAAGGCTGAGTATCCTGTAAAAAAGCCTGGAAATTGATACAGACCCGGCAGAAGGTTTATATTGGAAAGGGTAAAAAAATACTATCCCTTGAGCCTGATGAGGTAAGCAAGGAGGAGATTTTAAAGGCTTCCATAAAGGAAAAGGCCTTGAGAAAGGTTCTGGTTTCTTTAACAAAAAACCAGAACCTTTTTAGTGTTGATTAAAGAAATTTTTCAATGGGTGTGTAGTCAAGACCAAAGGCATCGGAAACCGCTTTGTAGGTTACCTGGCCTTTAATGACATTAGCCCCCAATTTGATTTCCTTGTTATCTTGCATGGCTTTCTTCCATCCCTTGTTGGCAATTTCAATGGCATAGGGAAGGGTGGCGTTTGTCAGGGCTGTGGTGGAAGTTCTGGCAACAGCCCCCGGCATGTTGGCAACGCAATAGTGAATAACGCCTTCCACTTCATAGGTGGGTTCTGCATGGGTGGTGGCTTTGGAAGTCTCAAAACAACCGCCCTGGTCAATGGCAACATCAACAACAACAGACCCCTTTTTCATTTTTTTGAGTATTTCACGGGTCAGCAGTTTCGGCGCCTTTGCACCGGCAACCAGAACCGCACCGATAACAGCATCAGCTCTGATACACAGTTCTTCAAGGATAGCTGCATTGGACATGATGGGGAAACAGTTGGAAGGCATGACATCATCCAGGTAAGCCAGTCTTTCCAGGTTAGTATCAAGGATATAAACTTTAGCTCCCAGACCACAGGCCATTTTAGCAGCATTGATACCCACAACACCGCCGCCGATAACAACAACCGTGGCAGGTTCAACACCGGTCACGCCGCCCATGAGAATACCCATTCCGCCCTGGGGCATTTCAAGGTATTTAGCAGCTTCCTGGGTTGCCATCCGGCCGGCCACTTCACTCATGGGAAGGAGAAGGGGAAGGGCTCCATTATCTTTTTCAATGGTTTCATAGGCAATGTCAATGGATTTGCTTTTAATCAATGCCATGGTCTGCTGCTCATCTGCTGCCAGATGCAGGTAGGTGAATACGATCTGCTCCTCGCGGATCAGGTCATATTCCGAGGGCTGGGGCTCTTTTACATGCATGACCATGTCACATTTTTCATAAACCTGGGCAGGGGTGTCAGCAATGGCGGCTCCGGCAGCAGCATAGTCTGCATCGGGAAAACCAGCACCGGCACCTGCATTTGTTTCAACCATAACATCGTGACCGTTTTCTTTCATGGCAACAACACCGGCAGGTGTCATGCATACTCTGTTCTCTAAAACTTTGATCTCTTTTAAGATTCCAACTAACATGGCTCTCTCCTTAAATTACAGGTTTTAATTTTTCTATCCAAATGTTTTTTCTATGGCAGTTGCCACAGCAGCTACAACCTTATCTACCTGTTCTTTGGTGATGATCAGGCAGGGGGCAAAGTTCATTACATTGTTCAGTTCGTGGAAGCTGGAATTGGTCCGGCCAACAATCACATTTTGAGCCATCATATTGCCCATGAGTTCTGCCATCTGTCCTTCGGAAACGGGTTCCTTGGTGGTCCTGTCCACTACAAACTCAATGCCTGCAAAAAGTCCTTTACCCCTGACATCACCTACGATATCGTATTTTCTCAGAGTTTCCAGTTTTTCATTGAGATAGGCTCCCACCTTAACACTGTTTTCCAGCAGGTTCTCATCTTCAATGATTCTTGTGCTTTCCAGGGCTGCTGTCAGGGCTGCGGTGCATCCTCCATAGGTGGAGATGTCCCGAAAGTAGTTGAGTCGGGTTTCAGGATCACTGGGATCGTTCAGGAACGCCTTATAAATTTTTTGTTTCACCACAGTGGCGGACAGGGCGCCGTAGGAACTTGCCAGCCCCTTGGCCATGGTGATTATTTCCGGATCCACGTCAAAGTGTTCATGGCCCCAGAATGTACCGGTTCGACCGAAACCGCAGACAACTTCATCCATGATCATCCAGATATCATATTTTCTGCAAATTTCCTGGAGAATGGGATAGTATTCCTTGACAGGTACCAGGATGCCGCCGCCGGCTGTTATGGGTTCTACAAT
>PIVS01000281.1 GCA_003353855.1 Desulfobacteraceae bacterium | reverse complement strand
ATAGTCTATTTTTCCGATAAGCGCATTCTGAGTTCATCTTCTTCCAAGGTCTGGTACCGCTGATATATCCGGACACAAAGCGCCATAGCCACTCCAAAGGTGGCCACCGATACAACAATGGCCGTGAGCATCAATACATGGGGCAAGGGGTTGATATAATCCGCCGCATGAATAACAGCGGCTCCTGCCCCGTGCCCGCCTCCATGGGCACTTTCGATAATGGGGATTGTGGCCCCACTCTTATAGCCGATGGAAACATAGAACAGAATAATGGCAGTCTGAAAAATATTCATGCCCACCAGTTTTTTGATCAAATTATTTTTTGCAATCATGGCATAGAGCCCTATCATCATTAAAATGATATAGAGCCAGTAATTATATTTTGCCACGACCAGGGATAACAAGTCTTCCATATCCTTACCTATAATCCTTCATCGTGTCTGCCTTCGGAGACGATATTGATATAAATGATTGCCATGACCGCCATGACTGCGATCCCCACCCCGATTTCAACCCCCAGCATACCCAGGGCCCGTATATGGCCAGGATCCATTGGAACAAGGGGGGCAAGCTTTGAATAATCCAGAAAATTGCCGCCCATGACCATGGCAATGACGCCGATGCCCACATAGATAAGCACCCCGACAGCTGAAAAAATACCCAAAAATTTTTCTGTAATCCGTTTCATGAGTGTTTTCAGGTTATAGGAGATGGCAAGTAGAATGAAGCTGGAACCGAAAATAACCCCGCCCTGGAATCCGCCACCCGGGGAATAGTCCCCATGGGCTACCACATATATGGCATAAATCTGAATAAAGGGTATCAATATCCGGCATACCGTCTTGATAATCGTATCAGAAGGCACCCAGTCCTTGTCCACAGCCTCGAACTCATTCCCGGTTTTCAAAAGCCGGGTACTGTCCTTGAAGTGCAGCACAACCCCCGTTGGAACATGCCTGTAATAATGGTCTTTTTTAGGCCGGAAATCCCGGAGCAGCAAAAAACAGGCAAGACCGGCAGTAAAAACCACTGCGGTTTCAAACATGGTATCAAACCCACGGTAATCGGCCAGTACAGCTGTTACCAAGTTGGGAACCTGCGTTTCTTCCACTGCATGCTCGATATAATCATCGGAAAGATGAAGGGATGCAGGTGAGTTGGGATCTCCCCAGTTCGGCAAATCACCGGTTCCGTATAATAAGAGTCCACCGGTCAGGCAGACAATAATAAACCCGAGTAATCTCAATCTTTTGTCCTCCTGCTAGTTGAAAATACGGCGGCAACAAAGAAAACAGTGCTCACCCCAGCCCCCACAGAGGCTTCGGTAAAGGCCACATCAACAGCTCCCATGACAGCCCACAACAGGCACATCAGAAATGAATAGGCACCAAACAAGATGGCAGTTCCCAAAAGGTCTCTGACGGAGATTGCGGCAATCGCTGTGAATATGACAAAGGTCAATACGATCAAATCTATGGGCCATTGCATTATTTTTTTCCTTTCTTTTTGGACCAGGGCCGCAAACCCGCTCTCATCCCGGCATCAACTATGGAATGGGTGGCGGTGGGACTGGACAGGAAGACAAAAAAGACAATCAAAAACATTTTAAGGGATAAAAGCAGGGCCCCAAAGGTAAAATGATGAAGATTATACAGGGCAAGCCCCATGACCATTGCCAAAATTCCCAATGTATCAAGTTTTCCGGCAGGATGGAGTCTGGAATAAAAATCCGGCATCCGGAGGATACCAACGGCCCCTCCCAGGAAAAACAAGAACCCTATAACTAAAAACAAAATAACGAATATATCCATGACAGCTCCAATTAATCCATAAAGGATTCTTCGTATAACCCTTTTCTCTTGTGGAAATACCGTGATGCAGCGATGACGGCAATAAAGTTCAAAAATGCATAGGCCAGGGCAATATCAACGAACATGTCAACCCGTTCGTATAAAAACCCGATGAACAGTAAGAGAACCACGGTTTTACTGCCGATTGCATTCACACCGATGAGGCGATCCAAAACAGTGGGGCCGAACAAACACCTTACCAGCGGCAGGGCCATGAGCAGACAAAGGCCAATGGAAACACACAAAAAAAACGTATTCATATTTTTTCTCCAAAAACGTTTGCCACCTTTTCAAGCATGATACCAGGAAGTGCCTCAGCAGATGGCTTATCAATGGCATGAACTCTGAACATACCATCACTGCCGACGGTTACGGTAATCGTACCCGGTGTCAGTGTAATGGAATTGGCCAGGGTTGTAATGGCAAGATCCGAGTCTAAATCGGTTTTAAAATTTATAATGTGGGGATCGATCAGATCATTCATCCGGGGATGGAAGACCAGGTATAACAGATGGAAATTGGCCTTGACAATTTCCAGAATCAACCAGGGAGAATACCGTGAGAACTTAAAGAAAATCTTCATATCCCCGGGCTGCATATTCGGAAAAAGCAAGTCATGGAAAAAATAGGCAATCAAAAGACTTGAGATCCCTCCCAGCCATAACAGCAGGGGGTCGAATTTCCCGGATAAAAGGATCCAGGTAAGATACATCAGAACAAATGTAATCAGAAATGGAAAAAAAGAAAAGCCAAACTCTTTTTTAGCGGCACCTTGGTCCTTGGCAGGACCACTAGCAGAAACAGTCAAAGCAGATCTCCTTAGAAAAAGCTGTTAAACATAAAAAGCGCAGGGCAATCGCTATTTTCCAACCCCATAAATTCCACGAAATTTATTATACAGCTTTGATATGGTTCCTTGCTTTTTTTCATCGGAGGCCCCATTGCCATCGTCGGCTGGCTTGCCTTCCGTTTGAAGACGATGGGCATATGCGGCCTGGATGGTCTCTATGAGCGTGTCCATGTCCACGGGTTTGGATAAAAATTTAAAAGCGTTGTATTTACCGCTTTCAAGGGCATTTTCAACACTTCCGTGTCCCGTAAGAACAATGCATGGAAGAAAAGGCTGAAGATCCTTCAGTCGTTTTTGCACCTCTATTCCGTCAATACCCGGCATCTGTAAATCCACAACCGCCACATCAAAATCTTCCTTTGCAGCCGCTTCAACCCCCTCCTCTCCGGAAAAAGTAGTTTTAACTGTAAATCCATCCAGAACAAGCCGTTTGGCCAGATATTTCAAGAAGGTTTGTTCGTCGTCTATAAATAGGAGTTTCATAATCACCCTTTGCTATCACACTATAAAATAAGTTTATTATCTCCGAAAACACACCACTACACTGTACGGCAAACGGTTTTTTGTAGCAGAGCAAAAAACAAGAGTCAAGGCAAATTATTTTAATCCCCCATCGGGAATACACACTTTTCCCGTTCATTTTTTGAGGCAATAAAAAAAAATAAATTTTATTTTTTAACCGGAAAAAGCAGGCAGGGGTAAACGGATTTGTCGGCAACATTTCGTGAAATTGACCCCATCCACCGTTCTAAAATAGCATTTTTATCACTGAATCCCAGAATGATCATGGTGGCCTGGTACTCTTTGGCAGCCTTTAATATCTCCTTTTCAGGATCTCCCACGTAGACATGGGGCCGGGCAGAAATCCCTGACTCCTCAAATTCATCGCAAAGGTCATCCAGCCTTTTTCTCTCTTTTTTCCGAACCTGCTGGACTACATGGGTATCGGGATGTTTCAGATCCTTTTCACTGACCACATGGATGACATGCATCTCTCCTATGACCTTGCTCATTCCCTTTAAATAGCTGACAGCCTGATCTCCGCTGTTGGACCATGAGGTTGCGAAAAGAGGCCTTTCAAAAATTTTTTCAGGCACCATCTTATCCTCTACGATATGCTTGAACACCAGGATTGGAATCTTGGCTCTGCGGGTCAGCTCCGTGATATCCGACCGGGAATACAACTGTTCTATCGGCCCTTTATGGGACCGGCCTATGACAATCAGGTCCGGGCTTTCCGTTTCAATCACTTTCAAAATTTCAGGAATTAATGAAGACACCTCAATATAGGCCCCAACTTCCATACCCAGTTCAAATAAATTTTCTGCCCAGTCAATAAACCGGATATTTGCTGTTTCCTTAAGCTTTACCTCTTCTTCTTTTAAGTATCCGCTCCCCCTTTGCATGGCAACCTTATCCCGTTCAATAACGTTCAAAAAAACCACATGATCAAGGTCTGCCTTCCTGAGGCTCAATAATGAATTTAATGCATCATAACAAAGCTCTTCAAACTTGGTGACAAAAAGCAGTTTTTTTATTTTCATGGTATAATCTTGTCTCCCTTAGTTATAAACCTTTTAACCCTTTTCTTACCCGATTTTCTTATCCGATTTTCTTACCCGATTTTCTTACCCGATTTTCTTATCTATGGCTTCAACCAATTCCTCCGGCTCAACCGGTTTCTCCAGATAAATATCCGGCATGGGAATTTCACCGCCCTTAAACTCATCCAGGGCTTTTTGGGACTTTAAAAAAGACCTCAGGGCAATACCGGTAAACATGATAACAGGAAGGTTTTTAAGCACCTCATCGGTTTTCAGGTGACGGTATAATCGGATCCCGCTTCCCCTGGGCATCAGTACATCAAGAATGACCAGATCCGGCAACTCTTTTTCAATCATTTCCAGACCTTCTATGCCATCGTGGGCAACAATGGGAATATACTCATTCTCCTCCAGAACTGTGACAACAAATGACCTGACATCGGGATCATCATCCACCACAAGCACCTTTTTATTCATAATCCATCCTCCTTAGTGTCAACCGCACCCGCTTCTTCATAGGGAAGTCTGACAATAAAAGTAGTCCCCTGCCCCAAATGAGATAGTGTATCAATTGAGCCCTTGTGTTCTTCCACCAGTTTTCCTGTTACCAGCAAACCAAGCCCTGTCCCCTTGCCCCCTTTTGTACTGAACATAGGATTAAACAGCTGTTCCCGGGTTTGGGCATCCATGCCGCATCCATTATCCCGGACCTCAAGACAAAGGGTATTGCCGGGGTCCATCCTGGTTTTAATTGCAATTTCAAATGTTTTGGATGTGTCTTCATCTTCCATGCAGGCATCCATGGCGTTATTGACCAGATTGAGAAGAGTTCTGTGTATGGTTTGCGGATCCACAACCATTTCACCAATACCAGGATCTATCTCCTTTAAAATCTTAATATCATTGCTGGTTGCAACAGCGGAAACCAAATCGATAATATCCTCCACAATCTCATTGGGAAAACAGGGTTCACACTCGGGTTCCCTTTCCTTGGAATAGGTCAAAAGATCCTGGGTTAAATCCGCCACCCGTTCAATGTTCTTTTTAATGGTTTCCCAACCGATTTTAAGCTTTTCCGTATTATTTTTTTTCATTCCCACATCCACAACATAGGACCCGCCTTTCAGGCCGATGAGAATGTTTTTAACATAATGGGCCAGACCGCTGACAGTCTGACCGACAGCTGCCAGGCGTTCCGACTGGACCAGATCTTTTTCCAGCCGTTTTATCTCGGTGAGATCCTGAAAAAAGTTAACAATCCCCATAAATTTGTCATTTTCATGGAGCACATTGGTGGCATACTGAACCGGGATCTTCCGGTTGTCCTTTGTCTGCAGCACCATCTCCTTCCATGGCATATCAGCAGGTTCAGTATTTTTTTTTGCCTCGGCCTTGAATATTTCTGCTATCTTTGGAGTATACAGGTCCTGGATGCTCATTTTATTTTTAACATCAATTGTCTTTTCTCCAAATATACTGGCAGCCTCGGGGTTATACACCACGATCTTCCAATCCCGGTCAAAGGCCACAATGGCATCATTGCTGCTGCGGATCAAAAGCCTTTGAAAATATGATTTACGTCTTATTTCTTCGGTTGCTTCGGCAACCTTAAACTCCAGATTCTTTGTATGCTCTTCCAGTTTTTCCCGGAGAAGGATTTTTGCTTTTGCCCGCTCAAGGGCAATGGCCAGTGCTTCATCCCTGACCGGCTTATTGATAAAATCACTGGCACCAAATTGGAGGGCTGTGATGGTGGAATCAATATCCCCGTGCCCTGTAACAATAATCACTTCTGTTTCCGTACTAAGTTCTTTTATTTTTTTTAAAAGCTCAAGCCCATCCATTCCCGGCATTTTAATGTCCGTTACAACTATATCCGGGGATTCCGACTTAAACACCTCAAGTCCCTGCTCGCCGTTAAAAGCCACCACCGTTTCATACCCGTCGCTTTTCAGGGACATGGACAAGAGCCGAACAATTATCTCTTCATCATCCACAATCAGTATTTTATTGGCCGACATAATTTGCTTCCCTTATTCAATTATAGGAAATTTTATTGTAAAGCTGGCTCCTTCACCCTCCACACTATCTATTTCAATGATACCTCCGTAATCTTTAATAATTCCAAAACTGATACTGGTACCAAGCCCGGTGCCTTTACCGGTCTCCTTAGTGGTAAAAAAAGGTTCAAAGATTTTTCGT
>PIVS01000834.1 GCA_003353855.1 Desulfobacteraceae bacterium | reverse complement strand
CCCGCTGTGCACAAAGCCATAGATTCTTTCAAATTGTTTCGGAATAGATAATATTAGGCCCATGAAAGGATTTTCAAGCAGGCTTGCCGAAAGGACACAGCTGATTTAGATAGTCCCTTGTCGATGGATCTCGACATACTGTCGCCCAATTTTAATGAAAACTCATCATACCAGACTGAAGCTCCAAGTTGTTTGAGTGCAACTGCAAGAGGGCGAACGAAAGAATCTTTATCTTCGGAAGCATGGCTTATGAACACATCCCAATTCGATTGTTTATCATCCATTAGTAAAACCCATTAAAGTTAACCTTTGATAATAACCGGTATCATTCGGTTTATTTTCGTTGTTGACATCTATAGTACAATAATCAAGGTGTGACCCCATGCCCACTACTATTCTGGTTCAATTCCATATTTTTCATAAAGGGCAGAAAGTTTTAATGACTCCCCTTCGTTGTTGTAATAAATCGTTCCCTTTGAATCACTTTCGGCTAATGGGCCTTCTCCATCTAATCCTGCCTTGTAAAACGAAATGAGATCTCCAAATATGCTTACAATTGCATTTGCTTTAAAATCGGAGCTTGATTTATGGATATGGTCACATATTGAAGCAAGTTCGGTGGGAAAAAATTCATGATAAGGATCATTTGATATTGGGTCATACATTATCGATGCCACCAATTTGGGTTCGAATTCATTTTGTAGCAAATCATCTACTATTTGAATGCTTGCACCAATTTCTTCAAGTTTCTCTATCACATCCAGGATTTTTAAGTACCTGTCAATAATCGGAACGGCAATGGTCTTTGGATCCATATGGGAATCCTTTATTTGGGTGATTTATGCGTCACGTAACAATAATTTTTTCCAGGTAACGCCGCCTTCATACATCGTTTGCCTTTTTGAGTTTTTGCAGAACACCTATCTACCATTTGATGATCTATATACCTATAAACAGGATTTAATTCTCCCTGTGGCTCTTTTCCATCTATCTCATAAATTTCAAGCATAGAAGAAAGCCAATTTGGGGGGAGTTTTTTACCTGTCCATTTTTCTATGCTGACTCTTCCATCTTTTTTCTGAGTATAAAGCATATCGGAAGAGAGATTTATTCTTTTAGGAGGAAGCCGCCTTGTCTTAATCTGAAGAGTTCCTTCATTATGGCCACCAATCAAAGTATATTCGTATTCCACAGCTTTCTTGCCTTTTGATCGAGGCTTTTCATATTTCACAGAAGTTTCTTTCATCATTATTTTCCTTGATCTCCGGGGACCGAATACTGGTCCTGGTGAAGATTTCATATTTCGTCTCAGAACTTTGAACATCACCGGTGAAATCCGGTGCATGTTCCTTGTTGAGCTTTAGTCAAGGGGTAAACGTCGTCCTGCGCCCGGCTTCATTTATTATCTGCATACGTTATGAGGTTCAGACTTAGGAATAAGTTTTTAATAAAGTAAACGAAATTACCTATGATAACAGTGAGTTATAAAAATCTAGACTTTTTTGTTTTAATATGCGATAGTAACGGTGACACTTGAACTCATTAATTCGACGAGACACTGTTAATGAAAAATGAAATAAAACCTGGCCC
>PIVS01000280.1 GCA_003353855.1 Desulfobacteraceae bacterium | reverse complement strand
AAGGACCACAACATGTTGTGTTCCTTCTGGGACGGAGGCATATTTTTCATATTTTTCAGAGTTATAAAAAGTTTTTAGCTGTTTCTTGACAAAAGGCAAAAAAGCATTTACTTATCCTTCGAATCGGTAACGACATATAAGCAGAATCTTAGGAAACTGGTGGCAAACCGGATTGATCTCATTGACGGGGATCAGTTTGTCATGTCGGGATTACTGAAAAAATATCCTGAATATCAGGGAAAGATCAGATCGGTATCCCCGCCGCTTCTTGTAACACATCTTTATAATATTATATCAAAAGCACGCCCTGACCATGCCGTAGTCGCAACAGATTTCAACCGGGGCCTGCAGGAGATATTGGCAGACGGCACATTCGATGCCATTGTTAAAAAATACGGATACAGCAAACTGAGGTAAGGAACAGTCCGTTCACTTTTTCTCAGACCGCATAACCCGTGGTTTACATTAAGCATAGCGGCTGACACAGCCGTCTAAATATGCTATCCTGACCTAAAAATTAGCCAACTCAAGGGTGTTCCAACCAATGATACGTCTTTTATCGGAGAACGGGGGGAGTAATCTCCTCTGCTTTGGTCGCCAATAAAAGATGAAAATATACCACAGTCATACACCGCTTCCCGATAAGCTTGAATCAAGCCCAACTGTTGGTGATATTTTCAAAAAACATGGTAAAAAATTCAGAGAAGAGCACAGGCAGCACAAAGTCATGTATGACATTGAACACTGCAGGTGCGGTGAGTTCGGCACCCACTGGGAGATCTGTGATGCCTGCGGCCATATGGAAAAAGGATACAACTCTTGCCGGAACCGCCACTGTCTCGGCTGTAACCATATTGCCCAGAAACGGTGGGTTGATGCACGAATTAATGATTTGTTGCCTGTATCGTATCACCATTGTGTTTTTACACTGCCCCATGAGTTCAATCCCATCTGCCAGAATAACCGGCGGGTCATGTATGATCTGCTGTTTGAAAAGTCATCCGAAACACCACAGCAGTTTTCTGTTACCGGTAACGGCATTGTCAAACGTATTCAGGGCAAAATTTCTCGAAGGCCTGAAGGAAATCCATCATAAGTTGAAATTCCAGGACAGCTTGGGCTTTCTTGCAGACCCGGATGTATTCAGCCAATGGCTATACCATGAAATTCCCTTGGAATGGGTGGTGATACGGGAATGTCATTGTTGATGAAACCCAGTTGGCAGACCCTGTTGCTGCCATGGATACAACATAACCTGGGAAAACTATTATGATCTGCTCTAAATCCACACAGATGCAGAATCTACCGGAAAATCGGTCAAAAATCAGACGGTATTATAAAATGATAAGAACAGAAACCAGTTTTTCCCAGGCAAATCCAACAATGAAAGGTTGCTGTTTTTTACTTTACACCAAGGAACCAAAACTCAGGGCTTCGACCCGGTTTATGTAACAAGTCAGTTGGAACGGATACTCTGCGGCATTTTTTTGACTGTGTGATCACCGCTCAACTGAACGTTTCAGCTTATCTCAGTTAAACAATTTTGTTCTGCCCAATACATAAAGGTTGCTGTTAATATACCGCAGATGACAAACCCAATGGCCAATGGCAGTGTTGTGCCGTCAAAGCATCTTCCCACAATCATGCCCAGGACTGAAGAAAGCAGGCTGGCCAGACACCCGATTACGGCAGCTCCAACACCTGCAATATGTGCGAGAGGTTCCATGGCAATGGCGTTCAGGTTGCCGAAAATGATACCCATACAAAAAAAAGACAAAGAAAAACAGGTCATCATGAGCCACAACGGCGAATGTCCATTGAGTATGATTGTAACGGCCAAATAAATTATCATTATAATGATAAACAGTGTAATGGCTCGCCAGGATAAAACGCGCATACCCAGCCGCATCACTATGCGTGAATTAAGATATGACGCCCCTCCCAATGACAGGGCCAAAACTGCCATATAAACCGGAAATTCTTTGCCAAGACCATATACATCCTGAAAAATCTGCTGGATGGAGTTGAGATATGAGAGAAGTGCACCAGATATAAATCCCGATGCCAGGGTGTATCCCAAGGACAGCCGGTTGCCTATAACCTCCATAAAACCCTTTAGGATCTGTTTCACTGAAAACGGGTGTTGATCTTTCTTGGGAAGGGTTTCCGGCTGGCGTATACAAAACCATGTAAGCACGACTATACCCTGGATCATTAAAACGGTGAAAATTGTACGCCAGTCAGCCACAATCAAAATTATTTGGCCCAGACCAGGTGCAATGGTGGGAATAAATATAAATATTGCCATGATTGTGGACATTATCCGGGCCATTGGGCGTCCTGTGTAAAGGTCCCTGATCAATGCCATAATAACAGTTCGTGGGCCAGCCGCCCCAATGCCCTGGATGAATCTTCCGGCCAGCATGGATTCAAATCCAGTGGAAAGCGAACTTATCAGACATCCTGAAACAAAGATCAGTATTCCGGTAAAAATAATTGGTTTTCTGCCAAAGCTGTCAGATAAAGGCCCCAATAGCAACTGCCCGATCCCAAAGCCGAATAGAAAAAATGAAATAACAAGTTGTGCATCATTGGGGTGGCCTATCCCAAGATCTTTTCCCATTTCCGGCAGGCCAGGGAGCATCATATCAATGGAAAGGGCGGTAAGGGATATAATGACGGCCATGAGGGTAACAAATTCTCTGTAACCAGGCTTTTTTTGAATGGTAGTATTCATGGATCTCGTATCAGGTTTTTCTTTTTATGGATGATTGAACCAGGCGCTGTTTTTCCCGGGTCACATAGTCAAAGATTGTCCGGCCCAGGGGGGTGGCAATTTGGAGGAGGGACAAATCCAGTTGGGTGTTCAGGTATTGTAAAAAGAGAGATTCACCTCCAGGGGTCACTGAACTGGGGCCAAGGCCGGTGAAAAAGAACCCCTCATCCTCGGCATTCCGGCATAAATCAGTTGTATCTCCCTGATCCAGGGGAAGTTCCAGGTAGACCACATCCACCTGTCCGATTTCCAGCAGATCCTCCAGGCATCTGCGGATGTCGGCCAAAACATTATCCCCAATGGATTTCACCTGAATATCGGCGATGTTCCATTCTTGGTTCATCTGTATGGTGACCTTTGCCGGGCCTTGGGAGGGGGGGACGGGTTTGAAGGTGACAGGTTTGCCCATGGCTGAATAGATGGTTTCAAGCATCTTTCGGTGGTGGGAGGGGGCACAGAGCACTGACGGGTCAGGATGGGTCAGCAGTTTCATGCTGACAACGCAGCTTTCCCGCTGGGATACAGCGCCGGACAGGCTTTTGAAGTCCATGGAGGCTGGCATGGCCCCCAGGGCCAGTGCACAGGGGCTGAAACCGGCCCGGCTGGCCAGAATCTGGCTTGCTGGATGGCTGGAAACCTCGTGGTCCACCATGGAAGAGACCCCCTCTTTAATGGCCTCTTTCACAAGGTCCTTGAAAATCAGCCCGGCAAGGGATGCCCCCCGGTGGGAAGGATTCACAACGGCCTGGCCCACTTCAACGGTGCCTCCGATATAGTACCGCTGCACTGAACAATGGCCCACCACCTCCCCGGTCTGGTCTGAAAGGGCAACCATTGAAATGAAAAATCCATTTTCATTGAGTTGGGCCAGGCGCTGGGGGGAATATAGATCAGCGCTGGGATAGCTGTATCCATAGGCATCATAGGCGCAACGGGCCACACCGATACCGTGTTCGGGCCGGAAGCGCCGGATGGTATAGGTGTGGGGTGCCAACGGTGCTGTGTCATCCTCCTCAATTATTTTAGGTGGACTTTTTTCACAGGCACCAGACAGGTGATGATCCAGATCATGATCCCGGCCATGATCCAGATCAGTTTCTATGTTAAATTCCATGTGAAGTTCTTTTCCTTGGGGGCCAAGGCAGTTCCAAAACACCTTGTCAGCCATGGTTCGAATCTGTTGCAGTCCGCTGTGGGAGGTATTGGATGGATGAACAGGCTCCAGGGATTGGTCAAAGGGGATTCCTAGGTCCCGGACACAGATCCGCAGTTGGGGGCCGTCAAGCTCGGCGGTAAGGGTGACAGGCCCAGGCCATCCCGGTGCATAGGCATGGGTTATTGCGTTTATCAAGGCCTCTTGTACGGCTGTTTCAACCTTTTGGATCTGTTTTTCAGCAACTCCTCCCGATTCTGATACCCCCCGCACAACCTCCCTGAACACACCCAGGTACCGGCTCTTCGCAGGCAGGGTCAGCACTGCATGGTCTTTAATTTCTGCCATGGGAATTCTCCTATATTCTAGTGTTCTTTCAGTGTCTGGGCCAGGGCAGCCACACAGGCCTGCATGGCATCTTCTTTGGCTATGGTAATCCGGATGCTGTTGGGAAAGCGAAAGGGGGTCATCATTCTTACCATGACCCCTTGCTGCATCATTCGCCGGTAGGCTAGGCTATCGCTGAAAGGCAGTTTGACATTGAAGTAATTTCCTTCCCCGCTGCTGCATTTAAGTCCCAGGGCCTGTATCTCCCGGTTTAGAAAATCTTTACCAGCTGCCACCATTTCCCGGGTGCGCATAATATGGTCCCGGTCGTCCAGGGCAGCCAGGGCTGCTTCCTGTGCCAGGGCATTTACCGAATATACCACAGCAGTGCGGTGGATAATGTTAGTCACATCGTTGTCAGCGGCAAGGTAACCGATACGCAGCCCGGCAAGACCGTACATTTTGGAAAAGGTACGCAGGACAACCAGATTTGGATAGGTGGTGATCAGGGACATACCGTCGGGGAAATCGGCCTTGTCCACAAATTCGATATAGGCTTCATCCAGCACCACCATGCACCGACCATTGATCTTTTCCATAAAATCGGTCAGCACCTTGCGGCTCCAGTAAGTGCCGGTGGGGTTGTTGGGATTGCATAAAAAAACGATCTTTGTCCTGGAATCGATTTGTTCAATGATGGCTTCAGGATCAAATCCCAGCTTTTTAAGGGGTGTCAACCGTGGGGTTATGCCGGAAAACCGGGCCACCCACTCATACCCCCCATAGGTTTTGTCTGCGGTGATAATATTGTCCCCCATCTCACAAAAGGACTTTATGAGCAGTGTGATGCTTTCATTTGCCCCGTTTCCCACGATGAACTGGTCCGGGTGAAGGTGGTAACAGTCCGCAAGTTTGCGCCGTAGGTGATAGCTGTCTCCGCTGGGGTAAAAGGCTGCTTTAAAGGGATTAAATTCTTTGAGGACCTTTTGTGCTGCCAATGGCGGTCCCAGGGCATTTTCGTTATTGTTTAGATGGTAAAGGGTCTGGTAGTGATACTGCTTTTTTAATACATCAACTGGGCGGCTGGGGATATAGGGCTCAAAACTTTTGACAAATTCGGGAACTAGATCATTGAGCTTTGGCGGACGTCGGAACACAACCACATCCCCTTGGCCCCCATGGGGCAGGATGAGCCGGGGCATGAACCCGTTTTTCAGCAGGGCTTCGGCAAACCCGGCCTGATCTGCCAGTCCCAGGTCCACTTGGGCGGACAGGTTTACCCAATTTTCGGCTTCAAACAGCCTGATATGGTCGGCCACATTTTGCACCAGATCTTTTCCAGGCCAAAACAGGCGTATGGTGGCAGCGTTTTCCTCCCGGTTCAGATCCGCCGTCAGCACCGAGTGTTCAGCCGGTTCAGGCCGATTTTTTTCCTGGACAAATTCAACCTCCCTGGGCAGTACCAGGCGTCGGTATTCCTGGAGGAGAAAATCATCCAACTGGGGACTTGTCCAGACAGTGGCACCGGGGTCCTCGCGCATCTGCCGGAAAAACACAACCTGAACCGATGATCCACTGTTTCCACTGTTTCCTTTAGTTTTCTTGTATTCCGAGTAGGAGCCCAGTTCATCAAAAAAAGACTGGGGCAACCCGGCACCCCGGTAGCGGTTGATCAGATTAAGGGCTGGAGACCTGGCCACATCCTTGAGACAAAATTCCAGGAGACGGCCATCCAGATGATGATCAGACTCCCTGGTGAACATGTAAGGCCCGTAACATTCCGCGGTTTTCAGTCCATTGCAGCGCCAAACAATACCCCCGGCCTGATCATTGTTTTCGGTTGTTGCAACGGCACAGGCATAATCCCCGGATGCCAGCATGTCTGCAAGCTTGCCGGGCTGGGAAAAAAACGGCGGCAGTTTATGCCTTTCAAAATGGTTCAGGGCTGTCAGGGCAAAGCGCTCTGCCTCCCCGGGACCTGACTTTTTCACCTGTGCATTCCCGGCGTTTACGGGCACAGGCCCATACAAATGGCATGTTGAGCTCCTTCTGAAAATTGATGGATTATAGTTCATATTTATCTCACATTTCGCTATTTGAAAATTGACAATAATTATTTATTTTCATATTTTGAGCCTATGAAATATTTTAGTCAATGGAAATATCAACTTATATCAGTTCAGCTTGTGTCAAACAT
>PIVS01000833.1 GCA_003353855.1 Desulfobacteraceae bacterium | reverse complement strand
CATTTCCAAGATAAAACCATTCCGTCAGAAAAAAGAACCACCCGGATAAAATATATTGAGGACGGTATGACCAATGGATTTAAAGATCATTTTCTGATCGCCCTGGATATAACAGCAGACATTAACACGGATAAATAAATAGTTCATTACATCCGGATTTGCCTGAGAATGGATTGCTGATCGAAGAACTTTTTGGTAATCTATGAAAAACTGGTCCCTGGCAGATCATATCGGGCTGAAAATATCATAGGAGATAGGTAGAAAATGTAAGGAAAGTGACCTTGCTCTAAGGCCTCATCAACCCATTGAGGATGAGCTGAATTGCGAAACTGGTATTTTCCTCAACTTTTCTAAAATCGAACTGTGTCAGGATTAGAGTGTCTTCATGTAAAAGTATTTGCTGCTGTTTTATCCCATTAGCCACAAAAAGGATGATTCTGGCGGTTTTCAGGGTGTCAATTTCCTGGATCTGCTTTTTTTCCAGTGCCTGCTTCAGAATGTCGCTGAGTATGCTTGTTTCCAGGAGATTAAATCGTTTGAGCAGATCCAGGAACAGCGGTTGGAACTGGAGTTCCTGGGATGTTTTTATGGACAGCTTATGAAGATTAACAGTTTTCTGGAAATACCGCTGCCGTTCTAATATATAGGCCTGAATTTTTTCATGCCAGAGATCGATTTTCTGTATATTTTTTTTAAGGGACTCTAAAAAGTTTTGTCTTTCCTCCAGGATGATTTCGCAGAAAATAGTATCCTTGTTTTTGTAATAATAGTATAGGGAAGCCTTGTTCAGTCCCACCATTTTACCGATATCATCCATGGTGGTTTTGGCAAACCCATAGTGGGCAAAGCACTGACTGGCAGCCTTTTGTATCGCATCTTTTTTCGTTGAATCAACCATATGTCTTCTTTTCTTCCAGTCAAACGATCATATTTTTTGTTTGATATATTGTCAAGTACAAATAAGGGTCCATATCCATCTTTCCCATCGAAAACACCAATCTCCGGCGTAATGGATACACGGGAGCCAAGTGTCAAGACAACCTGGAGATAGTAATTAAGGGAATCATCGGTTTCGGGTCGAAGCGGATGGTCATTGTCGGAGCCAACAGTTTTTGAAGCTGGATTATCAGACATTTCAACTTGTTCCAGGGCAGGCTGAAACCGCTCCATCAGTCTGTAAAAAAGACAAATTTATTTCTTTGGTTTTTTGCCCAATACATGGCCTGATCCGCTTTTTTGACCAGATCTTCGATCTGTTCGGCATCATCGGGAAATATGCTGATGCCGATGCTGGTTGAAACATGATTAATTTCATGGCCACTCAGGTGATAGGGCCGGCTGAGGGCTTTCAGGATCTTTGTGGCTGCTTTTTCCGGGTTAAAATGTTTGGGATCATCAATGATAATGATAAATTCGTCCCCTCCAATCCTGGAGATAACGTCCGTCTCTCTCATGCAATTGTTCAGTCTTTGGGAAATCTCCCTTAAAAGTTCATCCCCGATTTCATGGCCCAGGGTGTCATTCACTTTTTTAAATTTATCAATATCCATATAAAGAATGGCAATCTTATTATTATTTCGCCTGGCCGATTTCAA
>PIVS01000279.1 GCA_003353855.1 Desulfobacteraceae bacterium | reverse complement strand
ACCAGGGATTTTATCAGTTTTGTCAGGCAGGTTCCATTCCCACTTAAGCAGGGAGGAGCCTGTCAATTTCTGGAGACACGGGAAGCGTGATATATGAATGAAAATAAGCCGGCAAAATCGACGAACATCCTGATTCTAGGACTGGGGGGCGTGGGTTACTATCTTGCCAAACGTCTGGTCCACGAAGGGTATGCAATCACCGCCATTGAACCGAATGGTGAATTGCTTCGCCATGCCGATGGCAATATTGATGCCCGCCTGGTCCAAGGTAATGCCATGAGCATTGACTGCTGGAAAGAGGTGGGTGCCGAAAAAATGGACTATCTCATAGCGGTTACAAACAATGATGCCGTAAATATGATGAGTTGCCAGATTGCCCACCGCTTTGGCATTCCCCGCAAAATAGCCAGGGTTCGCTCCACGGAATTTGGGAGTAAAGATTCCCTTATGAATTCCGAGGACCTTAAAATAGACCTGATCATCCACCCGGAAGAGCTAGCTGCCCAGGAAATTTTCAGACTGATTAATCTTCGGGCAGGAAATGACATCATTGCCGTTGCCAAAGGGCAGATACAGGCCATGGCCACCCGTATCCAGGAAAAATCTCCCCTTGCCCACAGAAAACTCAAGGATATCTCCCAGGAATATAATGATTTCCCCTTCAGGGTGGTTGCCATGACCCGGGGAATCACCACCATGATCCCCAGCGGTGAGGATGAACTATTGCCCCAGGATCAGGCCTTTTTTATGGCGGGCAACCAAGACCTGAACCGATTGATGGGCCTGACAGGTGTTGAGCAGCAATCCCGCCACCGGGTGATGATTATCGGCGGTGGACTTGTGGGACGCCGTATAGCAGAGTTATTGGGAAAAACAGTTGCGGTCAGACTCATTGAAAAGGATGAAGCCTCAGCCAAGGAACTCTCCTTTGCACTCAAACATGCAGAGGTGTTAAATGGTGACGGATCGGATTCAGATGTGCTGGTTTCAGCGGGGTTGCTGGAAATGGATACCTTTATTACTGCCACCGGAGAAAATGAAACCAATATCATGACCTGCGTATTGGCCAAACATTTGATGACCTCACATAACATCAGCAAGAAAGGCAACCAGTCCATAAAGCAGACAAAATGCATAGCCCTTGTGACCAAGGAGGATTATGTGGTACTTGCTGCAACAATGGGGTCGGATATCGCCATGAACAAAAAAATACTTGCCAGCAACAAGATACTCAAATTCATTCGAAGGGGTGAGCTGATTTCCGTGGCCCATCTCCATGGGTTTGATGCGGAAATGGTGGAAATCGTTGCTGCCCCGAACTCACCCATTACCCGTAAGCCCCTTTCCAAACTGAGTTCCTATTACACCAATAAAATAATGATCGGCGGCATCCATAAAGACGGCGAATGGCAGGTTGCCGTCGGTAACACCATAATTCAAGATAGTGAACGGGTGATTGTAATCTGTATGTCCCAGCACTTGAAAGATGTCCAAAAATTATTCCTGGCATAAATTTTTATGGCAGGCCCTTGGCTATTTTTCCCAGAAAGAGGGGTAAAAAATTACCAGGGCTGAAAACATTTCCAGTCGTCCCACGAGCATGTTCCAGGACAAGAACCATTTGCCTGTATCGGAAATAAAGGCAAAATTCTGGGAGGGGCCAACCCCGCCAAACCCAGGGCCGATGTTCATCAGGGCGGCGATCACCGAACTCATGGCAGTGGTAATATCCATTGGATCCACAAGGGTCATGAAACACCCTCCCCCCAGGACCAGGAAAATATTCGCGATAAAATAAAAAACCGCCAGATGGATGATTTGGGAGTCCACGGGCCTCTGGTTCAAATGAACAGACACCACCGACATGGGTCGGAAAAATATTTGTTTGATAATGGCAACCCCGAATTTAATAATCAAAACATAATGAACGATTTTAATACCGCTGGTGGTGGATCCTGCACAGGCACCGACAAAGCAGACCAAATAGAGAAACATCTGGGCTGCCTGGGGCCATTGCTCATAATCGGCCGTGGTAAATCCTGTGGTGGTGAGAATGGAGGTGACCTGAAATGTGGCATACCGGATGGAATCAATTAAATTATAGGTGTTTTCCTTCCATAAAATCCAGGATACAACTCCGCAGAAAAAGAGCATGACCATAAGATACCAGCGCAATTCCGTATTATTTTTTATCACCCGCCAATTTCCCTGCATAATGTGATAAAAAATCATAAAGGTCATTCCGCCCAAAAACATGAAAACAGTGATAACCCAGTCAAAGTATGCATTATTATAATGCCCTATGCTGCCGTTCCATGGTGAATAGCCCGAAGTGGACACCGTTCCGAATGAATGACACAGGGAATCAAAAATTGACATGCCGCCGAAACACAGCAAAAGGGTTTCCACAAGGTTAAGCCCTATATATATTCCCCATAGCCAAACCATGGTATCCCGGTTCCTGGGGATGAATTTTTCCCTGGTAATAACCTGACCTGGACTGGACTCAGCACGGAATATACGCAAGCCTCCCATTCCATGGGGCAGGAAAATAATCGTTAAGGTTAAAAACCCCATCCCCCCCAGCAAATGGGTTTGGCTCCGCCAGAACAGCAACCCGTGGGGTACTATTTCAATGTCTGTCAGAATGGTGGCACCGGTTGTGGTATAACCGGACATCATCTCAAAAAAAGCATCGGTAAAGGAGGGGATTGATCCATGGATCATAAAGGGGAGCCCGGAAACGGCAGAAATTAAAATCCATCCGAAAAAAGCGATGAAAAAGCCGTCTTTTATATTTAAATCATGACACCTGCGAAAAAACCGCCACAAAGGATAGCCCAGTCCAATGGCGATAAGTGCAGTAACACCAAGTGCATGGAGATCATTTTCGCCGTAATATAGGGAACAGATCATGGGAAACATGATGGAAATACCGGTGATGATCAATAATTTTCCCAGAACATTTGCAATGGTTTTGTAATTCATTCAATATCCAAATTTAATTTAAAAGTAAATCACTCAAAGGCTGCATTTGAACATTGCCCAAGAGCCCACCCGGGGATCAACCCCATTCATTAACTACAACTTCCTGATCCTGGCATAAATCTCCCGGGTTTGAACCTCGGGCTCTGTATCCAATTCTTTTTTAAGGATGGAGCGGCATTCCTTGAACACGTGGAGAGCCTCATTTTTACGGCCTGCATCTGCGTAGAGGATCATCAGATTACGGTAGGCAGGCTCAAAGAAAGGATCGGTTCCCATGATGAGACGCCATGTATCCACAGCGTCCTGCCATTGGTCCATATTCTCATGGAGCATGGTTTTTTTCCCCAGAATCTCAATATATTTGGATCGAAACAGATCCTGGCGCTGACCAATCCATTCCTGGTAGAGATCTTCTGCAAAATAATCACCCTTATAGAGACGTACAGCCTTGCCATAGCATGCAAGGGCCTCATCAAGTTTATTATCAGATTCCAGGCGGCCCCCCTCTGCTCCAAGGGCCATAAAAGCATCAATATCCAGGTGGATCAATTCCAAATCCAGGGAGACCAGACCGGATTTCTGGCTGACATAGGTATATCCGAATTCCTTTACCGGATCAGGCTCCAGGGCCTTTCTCAACCGGTGAAGATTGATCTTGAAATTCTTTTCCCCGGCACTTGTACCGGCATCGGGCCAAAGGGCATCAATGAGAATCTCCTTGGGGATATCCCTGGAACCGTTCATGACAATGGCTTTTAAAAGGGATCTGGGTTTTACCCCCCAAAAAACAGATTTATCCAAATAGGTGTCGTTGACCCGAACATTGAATTCTCCAAGGGTATTGATCCTGATTTTGGGCTGGGCCAGTTTGTAGAGATTTTTCAGATGTTCTGCTACATGGGCCCGCTCTTTTTGGGCCTTCCTGAAATCCGCCGTGAAAAAATAGGAAAACCCTATAATCTGCTTGGCCAGAAAATAATGGATGTCACCCCGTTTTGATAACCCTAGCTCATTGACAGCCCGGAGGGCAGCCTCTCTTGCCTGGTCATAGTTTTTTTCCCTTAAAAAGCACATGGCCTTGATCCGGTGGGAAATACCCAAATAAAAATCATTCCCCTCCAGGATTGAAAAATCCGACAAATGATCTGCCGTTTGAAGAGCCTGGGTAAATTGCCGGGTACTGACAAAATAAATGGCCCGGGCTTCCACAAACCCGGGATAAAAAAAAATCAGACCAAATTTTTCTATATCTTCTTCGGACTTTTCCAAAAGTGTCCCAGCCAGATCAAACTCTCCTTTTTTCAGGGCAAAATCTATGTTGGTAATATTCTTGAGAGCCCGGTACTCGGGGTGCCGACCCTCCTGGGTAATATCTTGGATCTTTTCCAGCAGATCCCTTGCCCTGCCAAAGTCCCCTGACTGGACAAATTCCAGGGCACGGCCAAATGCATGGATATTTTTTAGTCCTCCCTTGATCCTGCGGGTCATTGTCCTGAAGAAAATCAACCAGGGGTCATTGTCCACCATACCCTCGGGAAGGGCTAGTATCCATTCGACAAGTCCGGCCATTCTTCCTGTTATCACATAGTCGGTCCCCTTTATCCTGATGATCCTTGCAATATCGGAAGAGGCCTCGGCAACAATGAAAAATCGGATGGCCATTTCATGTAAAGACAAGATTAATCTTCCGGCCATGGATGCCGCCGCTTTCATTGATGTGATTGATATAGGCCTTGGCACCGTGGAGCATCTGACTGCCCAGGTAGCCTGCATGGCCCCCTAAAGCCAAAGAAGATCCGATGCGAATTTCATCCCGGGTAATCCCGGTCCTGTTTTCCTGGGGAAACAGGGTGTTCTCTCCCTTTTCACAGCCCAGCACCAGCAAAAAAATCAATCCAATGCCTAACTTTTGAATAAAATTCCGCCCAAACCCCATGTGAATTAAACCTTCTCCCCTGTATTTAACATCCCCCATATCCATGGGCATCCAAACAATAAAATAGTGGGGCTGTAATGTCAATAAAACAAGGGACTGTATAACTCGGCACAAGATCTAAGGGATAGTGGGTAGCTTTGAATTATTGGAAAGTTTCCTGATCATAATACTGGCCCGGGAACCTGAATTTTCAAACAAAACCTCTGTTTACTATTATATGATTAAAAGCTATCCAGACAGGTTGAATCATCTTCAGCTTCTGGAATATATGGTCAAGATATGGCGGCTTCAGCTCAAAATATTTGATCTTTGATCGGGATTCCCCAGCCGGACGAGGAATTAAAACGCCCTTTCCATTTTGCTTTAATAGTCTATGTTTAATTGGTTCTTGTGCTCACTACTTTGTCGATAGATGAAAGATAAAATTTTATACATATCTATGATTTCCTTTCCTGAAGATATTGTCTTACATATTTAGAATATTTGTTCGAAATTTGAGTACCAATGGAATAGCCAAGATATATTATATTTAGAGCAAACAAAAAATAGTAGAGTCCTAATTTGGTAGGAAAAACAATTAATATCCCTATCACGAGTTTCAAAAGAAACACAAAAATGACAATATAGCTAATGGCTTCGGGATGGACATTAGTACTATATTGCAGATAAAAGCTATACAGACCTAAAATGCCTATCCCAATAAACACAAATCCAAAATTCCTGATTGAGGTCTTAATTTCGCTATTTTTCATAAACCATTCCCAATTATAATTATGAATAGATTCGACTTGTAATTAACTATTGCAATGCGTGTTGTGTAGCGGCAGCCGTTCCGCACTCATCTGCTGTAACCCCAAAACCTGGCCCAATACTTAAAAAATAGTCCGCATGCCCACCCTTTTTTGCACCAATGTAGATGCCTGATCCAGCTTGCCCTCCAATATGTCCTAAACCAGTACTTAAATCACCTCCAAAATCAAGACTAATTCCCTTCATTCCATTTGGATCTACAAAATTAACTGGATCATTATGGACAAACCCGTGCAGATTGATGCCTCCGGCAACACCAAGGGGATCTTTTGTCAGCCGGTTCAAGATAGCATCATAGGCATACAAAAAAATGTGACAAAAATCCTGGGCTTCATTGTTGTTGGATGAAGCCCAAGGTTATCAAGCGTTTTCCCTGACTTCTTCTGATAAATTTAATTTTTGACTTATCTTTTCATAGGAAACAAACCTCCCCTTCCTTGCAGAGGGCGTTAAAAATGATACCAGCTTACGTTCCATCATTTTTGGATGGAGATCCTCTGACATGGCAAGGACACCTTCTAAAATAATTTTTTGAAGAAAAAGCTCCTGAAGAGTTCTTTCCCGGATATTTGCAGCAAAGGGTAAAAACAAAAAATTGGCAAGCACGATACCATAAAGGGTTGATGTCAGGGCAACCGGGATGGTCGTCATAATGATTGCGGAATCACCCTGCCCGGCAAGCATTCCAATGAGCCCCACAACGCTTCCCACAAGACCAAAGGAGGGAGCAACATCAGCCA
>PIVS01000278.1 GCA_003353855.1 Desulfobacteraceae bacterium | reverse complement strand
GGAGAGCCGCTTAAAATCATGGGAACAACCCCTGCTGCTGCTGCCACTGATGTTAAAAAAACAGGCCGCATGCGGCGTTTTCCCGCATCCATGGCAATCTTAAAAATATCGGGATCGCTATCCTTTGAAAAATGACATTATAGCCCTTGTGCAGCACTTTATTGAAAGCAAATCAAAGGAGACAGGAACCCCCAATCAGCCAATCCTTGAACCCGGGGCCATGGATAGAATGATTGACTATCACTGGCCAGGAAATGTAAGGGAACTTGCAAATGTGGCGGAACGCGCTTTGATTCTCAGTCGGGATAACATCCTGACCTTTGATTATTTTGAAACTCCAAGGACAGATGAGGGATTCATACCAGATCCAGACAAGACTCTCGATTCTTTGGACCATGTCATGACCAGACATAGAAACCTTGCCCTTGGAAAATCAAATGGAAAAATTCATGGACCCAATGGCGCTGCTGCCATACTTAAAATAAATTCCAGTACCCTGAGGAACAGAATGAAAAAAATTGCAGAATAGCCTGTTTTTAAAAAATCTGTGTAGCTAATTTTATATTGTTTGGTGGTTTTTTTGCCTGGGATTTGCCAGGGCTGCCTATGTGTTCACGTCCTGTGTCCTTGTTTATATTTATGTGTTGAGTAATCGGCATCAGGAATATCTTCTCATTTTCAAGACTGAGGCGGAACAAGAAAAATATAAAAACTCCCAAATCATTGATATGGATAAGGCCTTTGTCATTGAATCAATTGAAAAATATTTGCCGGATGAAAAAATATACTGAGATGAGGGATTGAGCCTGAAATCCTTTGCAAAAAAATTATCCATAACTTCCCACCAGCTGTCAAAGATTATTAACAGTGAACTTAAGAAAAATTTTTATGCCCAGGTCAATCCCTATCAAATTGAAGAAGCAAAGCAGCTCTTAAAAGCAAAACCTGGCAAAGCGGTTAATCCATTATGCTCTTTTTATGATTTCAGTTCGGCGATACATTCTATTTCCACCAGAGCATCCAGTGGGTTTTGTTTGATTGCAATGGTTGTACGGCTGGGCTTGTGATTTTGAAACATCTTTTCGTAGACGGTATTCATCCCTTGAAAATCCTTCATATCCTTTAGATAAACAGTTGTTTTGGCAATGCTTTTAAGGGTTAATCCCACCCCGGTCAGAACAATGGAAAGATTTTCCAGCACCCTTTGGGTCTGTTCTTCAATGGTCCTGCCGACCAGGGTCATAGTCTTTGGGTCCAATGGTGTCTGACCTGAACAAAACAGCAAATTTCCCACTTTCATGGCATGGCAATAGGGGCCAATGGCATTTGGTGCATCTGACACATGAATAGCTTCCATCTTAACTCCTTTTTTAGCTTTGCAAATCCATCTGTGCCACGTAAACAGCACCCTCGGACGAGCCTCCGGTAATTGGATTATCAAACAATATGGTGTGGGACTTAACAGTTGCAAACACCTTGCTCAAATGCTTTGTAAAAGATGTTTCCGGCGGGCCGTCCGCCCAAAGAGCAAACACTCCCCTGGGTTTTAAATGCTGCGCAAGCTCCTTAAGTCCTTCTTCGGTATAAAAACGGGTGTTTGTCTGGTGTAATACCCGGGTCGGCGTGTGATCGATATCCAGAAGAATGGCATCATGTTTCTTTGCAGGATGACTTGGGTCAAAGCTTTTTGACAGGTCACGGGACAGAGCAAAAAAGTCGGCATTCACCAGTCGGCAGCGGGAATCTTTGGTCAACGTTTTGCCCAGGGGGACAAGCCCTTTTTGATGCCATTCTATCACCCCCTCTAAATACTCCACGACCACCAGGGATTTAACACGAGAATCTTCCAATGCGGAAACCGCAGTGTACCCAAGTCCGAGTCCGCCGATCACAACGTCCAGTTCCTCTTTTTCCAACATAACAAGCCCAAGTTTGGACAGCTGAGATTCTGCCTCATGGAACAAACTTGACATCAAAAAATCCTCGCCAAGCTTTACTTCATAGATATCAAGCCCCCCCAGCTGGAGCAGGCGGCGTCTCCGCAGCATCAGGTCTCCTATGGGCGTTGATCGAAAATCGATTTCTTCGTAGTTCAAACTCATTTTGTCCCCCTTAAATTGTATTGGATACCTTATTACCACCGGTTCCGGTTTTTGAATAGTGCAAATAATTATTCAATTGATGTTTAGCCGGATATACCGGCTATAAATGATTGGAAAAAACCAACCAGGGGTTAAGAATTGATTCTGCGGATTTTAAGATTTTTTTCAGTGCTCCACCGGCAATAAGGCCATGAATATGGAAATGGTCCGTAAGTTTATGTGACCAGGTGTGCAGGACACATATAAATTCAGGTTGCCCTTGAACCTTCCATTGTGGATCTTTTGTAAATGCCTGCAAAGTCAGGTTAACTGCAGTAAATAGGTTGTTCAGCATAAATTGGATTTAGTTTATGTGGAACAGTGAAAACCAAATGAAAATAATTACAGGATAATAAATCGGTCCCCAATTGGACTTTTTGCTTAAAAAAGAATATTAATGTAATGAGACTGTGTTTGTCGTTTCATTTACACTGTTAAATATTTTGCCTATCGTAGAGAATCCAACAATCTTTAACAGCTTAAATATCAGTTCTTTTAGGAGTTAGCGTGAGTTTAACTACTGAAAATAAAGCTAAGTGCTTGATCCTTTTAGCTGCAATAATAATGCTATCATCCTGCTCTAAAGGTGAACCAATTAAAATCGGATACTTTAATCATTGACAATGATCTATGGCTATATCCTAATTGAACTAAACCATATTTGATAATTCTATACCAGAATTTGGGAGACCCTTTTATCATCCATGAAAAAGCAAATATAAGGTTTCAAAAAACTTTCAGGAGCTGCATTCAAAAAGATGACAATGATCTGCTGATTTGGGGGACAGATAATTTTTCACAATTTCCCAGAAGGGATGCATCAATCAGCTCGAAATGTGACAGAGGCCTTGCCATAGCAAAAAGAGAGGATATCGTTGTTTTGCGTGGGCACCTGGACTGTGAATACCAGAATTGGCTTCATTCCCATGGCCTTGGATCTGAATCTGTTGTTGAATATGGCATTCCATCAAGAGAAATGACACTCTCACAACTTATCGTTAATAATCCTGAACCCATTTTGAGGGTCATTGAAAAAATTAACAGGAAACCTGTCTATCTGCCCTGGTTTTCAGGGCAGATGGAAAATGAGGCTGCAAATGCGCTTGGGGCAGAACTTTTCGGGGCATCTGAATCTGAAACGATAAAATATAACGATAAAGCTTCTTTTAAAACAATTTGCTGGCAATTGGACATTGACGTTATTAACGGTGATTCTTTTGAAATTGATCAGGATGATGAAAACAATTACCTTCAATTTGAAAATAGTATTAACCATCATCTGTTAACCACCCAAAAGGTAATTATTCGCGGTACTATGGGTGAGGCCGGGATGTCTCTATACCGAACCAATGGCAAGGATATCGCAAAATTATATCGGCAGATAATTGAAAGCGGTGAGAAAGTGGTCATGATTGAACCTTTCCTGAAGGTAGATTCTTCACCCAACGATCAGTGGGTGATTGACAGGGAGGGATACGTACACCACATCGGTATGCGTGAGCAGATTTGTGAAAGAGGCATGGTCTATATTGGCACGCTCAAAGGAAAACTGCCCAATCAGATAACAGAGGAAACCATTTATGATATTTCTCAGAAAATTGTGGGACAGATGGCCCGGTCCGGATATCGAGGGGTTATCGGTATTGATTATATCATAACAGATAAGGGCATCTATCCGATTGAGACTAATGCACGCTTCAATGGGTCCACGTACGCTGGCATGATTGTAGAAAATATTGAAGAAAAATTAAAAATTCCCGTACCATACTGGAAATTCATAAAAACAAAAACACTTCAGTGTTCATTTCCTGAGCTTATCAAACGGATGGAATCCATACTGTATGACGGCAAAAAAATAAATTGTGTTTTTCCATATGATTGTAAGGCATTATCCACATTCGGTAATTTTGCTGTCCTGCTTTTAACTGAGAATCTGGATCAAATTATCTTCCTGGAGAACTCATTGAAAAAAATGGGGATAAAAAGATGACGGTGAAAGACAAACAACGAGAGTTTGAAAAAAATATTAAACCATAGAATTCAGTTAATGCGGTTTCAGTTGCTGTCACTTTAAATAAAATTAGGCAGTTTCGAGGGGCTTTTCAAAATATCCCGATTTGGCAGGATGATGTATTTAGAAACTTGGGCCTTAAAACCATGCAAGGGATTTTTTTCCACATTTATAGCAGGATAAGCTGTAAAAAAACTCTTAGGCCAAGTGATACTTAAAAATAATTAAAGCGTTTCAAAACTTTTAAGTTTTTCATCATATATTCCGACATTAAAAGTTTCTTTTTTTGAAGATATAAAACCTCTATACATGCCATCGGTATTAAAGGGCATTTCAATGTTTCCGCCTTTATCTATTGCGATCAGGCCACCTCTGCCACCAGCATTAAAAAAATCTTGATTAAAAATTTCATCATAAGCTTCTTTCAAAGTTAAGCCTTTATATTGCAGAAGACAAGAAATCGTATTCGCAATAACATGCTTGATGAAAAACTCTCCTTTGCCGGTACATGATATGGCACAGGATGTATTATTGGCATAGGTTCCTGCCCCAACAATTGGCGTATCGCCAACCCTGCCAAAGACTTTATTGGTTAATCCTCCTGTAGATGTTCCTGCAGCCAGATCACCATTTACATCAAGAGCCACAGCACCAACAGTTCCAAACTGGACATCATCATGGTCCAATAATACTACATCAGCTTCTTGAGTCAGTTTGAATTTCTCTAAACGGTATTCGGTAGAAAAATAAGTATTGGGAACCAGAGGAATATCGTTGAGTAGAGCGTATTCTTCGGCTCCCTCTCCGGTCAAAAAAATAAAACTATGATCATCTATAATTTTTTTAGCCAACGAAATAGGATTCTTGACATGCTTAAGAGCAGAAACTGCTCCCGCATTCAGAGTTTTCCCACACATAATTGCAGCGTCCAATTCATGGTTACCCTGATTTGAATAAACAGCCCCCTTCCCTGCATTAAAAAAATCCTCATCTTCCAGGCTTACAACAGCAGCTTCGACTGCTTCAAGACTGGGGCCTCCCATTTTTAAAATTTGATAACCAGCATAGAGCGCGTTTTTTAAAGCGTTATAACTTCGTTCTTTTGTCTCGGATGTCATTAACTTTTTTTTTAGGGTTCCGGCACCACCATGTATTGCTAATACGAACATTTCAGCTCCAATAAGTTATAAATTTGATAAGACTCTGCTTTCCTGAAGGTAAGACAATTGTGCAAAAAAGAGGGATAAATTCAACTACAGACGACAGAAAAATGATCTTAAATCTTTATTTTCCTTGATGAGCAATAAACCAAGCCAGTTTCTTTCAATTGCCTGACAGTCGTACCTGAAAAAAACAATCGACAGTCCATCCAATTCCACTGATTTACCATCCCATATTTTTAATTATCGAACATGGGGTAAACGATGTCAAGCGTGAAGTGATGATGGCAAAAAAATATCAACGAATCAGATCACGTTGCACTCAGATAACGGCTCTCCCATCAAATGAGCAACCATACTGGCAAAATTGCAAGATTTGGGAGTGGTATGGTTGACCGACATGAAAGGAGGTGGCCAAAAGACGCCGGTGCGAGGGATGGAGACCGGTAATGCCGCAATGGTTTAGCAATGAAGCAGTTACTCCCTGCTGAGCTAAGGTCTCAACGGTCAATTGCCCGTGGAGGGAGAACCATTGACACTATACTAAGGAGTGAGAATCAATGAATACTGACCTGACACGGATAGGAAAGAGAAACTTTTTAAATGATTGGCTGAAGGGCCGGATGTATGGGCAATCAGTTTGTTCGGTTCTGTAGAAGGACTGGGGAACAACTGAGGTTAAATCCGAGGGAGGCCCGAGTCTACTCGACCGATCCATAAAAAATTGCTTTTTTAGATTAGATGTGGCGATACAATTATTTTAGAAATGAGGTTCACAGTATTGTTTTTGCCGGGGCAGGGGGAATGGGTAAAGAGCCGGTATTGAATCGGGTTCGCCGGAGCCAATCTCCATTCACCCCGGACCGTGACGAGAACGTCCCGGGAGAATGAGACATTAGCCTTACCTTATTTCCTGCCGGCATGTGTTTAGGGGGTAAAGCTCTTGATAAAATCCATCACTTTTTGGCATTCCTTTTCAAGAATTAAAAGCTTTTCATCCAGCTTGTCCAGGGCATAATCATTTCCGGCGGATTCAATGGCCATGGCAGCATTGGCAGCAGGTTCTGCTGCCAGGTATTTTAAGGTTCCCTTAAGTTTGTGGGCAGCCTCATTTATTTTTTCAGGATCTTTTTGGGTAATGGCATCTTGAATTTCTCCCAATAGT
>PIVS01000832.1 GCA_003353855.1 Desulfobacteraceae bacterium | reverse complement strand
AATTTTGGTGTTCTTCCCGCTTTTGCGATTAAAGATTTTTTAGCCAAGCTTTCCTCCTTAACATCCTAATTTTTGAAGGGCATTCCCAGAAGTTTCAGGAAAACTTTGCCTTCTTCGTCAGTTTTAGCTGTGGTAACAACCGTAATATTAAGACCTTTGATACTTTCGGTCTTATCATAGTCAATTTCAGGAAATATGATGTGCTCAGTGATGCCCATGGAAAAATTACCACGGCCGTCAAATGATTTTCCTGATATACCTCTAAAATCCCTTACGCGGGGTAATGCGATATTAACAAGTCTTTCAAAGAAATCGAACATTCTCCCCCGGCGCAGGGTTACCTTGCATCCGATGGGAAGATCGGCACGAAGCTTGAAGTTTGCAATGGGTTTTTTTGCCCTTGTAACAACAGTTTTCTGGCCAGCGATCAATGTCAGTTCCTGTGCCGCGCTTTCAACGATCTTGGGGTTTCTAACCGCTTCGCCCAGTCCCATGTTCAACACGATTTTTTCCAACTTGGGAACCTGTAATTCATTTGTGTAATTAAAGGTTTCCCGAAGTTTTGGAACAACTTCGTTAATATATTTTTCCTTAAGAGTGATCATTTATTCTCTCCGGCTTTGGTCTTAAGAATCTATCTGCTGATTGCATTTTTTGCAGATTCTGACCCGTTTACCATCTTCCAGTTGTTTGATTCCAATCCGAGTAGGTTTTACACAGGAGTTACACATGACCATGAGATTGGACACATTGATGGGCATGGTTTTATCAACAATGCCGCCCTGTGGATTAGCCTGCGTAGGTCTCTGATGGACTTTCACAACGTTAATGTTTTCAACAACAACGCGGTTGGTTTTTTTGACAACTTTCAATACTTTCCCGATCTTACCTTTGTCTTTTCCGGTCAGTACTTTAACCTTGTCGTCTTTTTTAATTCTAATTTTTACAGCTTCCATGGAATTTTTCTCCAATAACCCGATAATTAAAGTACGTCTGGGGCGAGAGAGACTATTTTCATAAATCTTTTAGCCCTCAATTCTCTTGCCACCGGACCAAAGATACGGGTACCTACCGGTTCATTATTTTTACTTAAAATTACAGCAGAGTTGTCATCAAATCTGATGGACGACCCATCCGTTCTGGATATCTCTTTTTTGGTTCTCACAATAACCGCCTGGACAACATCTCCCTTGCTAACCTTTGCATTGGGAATTGCTTCTTTAACGGAAACAACAATGATGTCTCCAATGCTGGCGTATCTTCTTTTAGATCCACCCAGGACTTTGATGCAATACAGTTCCTTTGCTCCGGAGTTGTCTGCCACAGTAAGCCTGCTTTCAGTCTGAATCATTTCACAACTCCTTTAGCTATACCGCTTTTTTAACGATCTCGGTAACCCGGAAACGTTTAAGCTTACTCAAGGGCCTGGTCTCGATGATTTTTACTTCATCGCCAATCCTGCACTCGTTCGTTTCATCATGGGCATGGTATTTTTTATACCGTTTGATATACTTTTTATAAACTTTATGCTGAACAAATCTTTCAACCTGAACAACCACTGATTTATCCATCTTATCAGATACAATCAGACCCATCAG
>PIVS01000277.1 GCA_003353855.1 Desulfobacteraceae bacterium | reverse complement strand
ATAGTCGTTATGTCCTCTCCTGGGAGCTTTCAATCACCATGGATAGTGAGTTTTGTGTATCCGCTCTTGAAAGAGCGCTAAGATATCATGGAACACCCTATATCTTTAACACGGATCAATGATCACAATACACAAGTCACGAATTTATAAAAGTCCTGAAAGATAAGGATATTAAAATCAGTATGGACGGAAAAGGCCGGTGTATGGACAATATCTTTATCGCACGGCTATGGCGCAGTGTGAAGTATGAAGAAATTTACGTACACGAATTTCAATCCGTTGAGCAGCTACGCAAGGCCCTGAAAAAATACTTTGATTTTTATAATCATGAACGACCTCACCAAAGCTTCAAGGCCCAGACGCCTGCTGGGGTTTACTATGGAAAGAACCAACTAAGGATGGTTGGATGATTACACAGTATAAAAAAAGGAAGAATACTGGCGGACTACCTGTCACCTCAAACAGGGTGTGTCCGAATGGATGGACGCCCCATGCCCAAAGGGGAATTGGGGCTGCGGGTCATCAGTCATGATGACCCGTTAATATCAAAACTTTGCCAACGGACACTCAACTGTTTTCAAAAATAACTGTATCCATTGAAGACGCCCCAAAGACTGCTTCACTGTCAAGACCAATTCTCTGTACCTTCTCTGAACCTTGGCGTTCTGTAACCGGTTTGGTCCTTTACAAAACACCCTGCCATACTTATCTTAACCAAAAAAATGTAACCATATGATTTATATAAGGAGTCTCCAATGAAACAGGTCATTGTGCTGGCAACAACAAATAAAGGTAAAACAAGGGAAATGCAGGACATTCTCAAAGACTTTCCCATTGAAATTAAGAATCTGTCTGATTTCGGTCCCATCCCAGAAGTGGTGGAAGACGGGGAAACCTTTGATGACAATGCCTATAAAAAAGCTGCCTTTACAGCCAAGGTCCTGGGCTTTCCAGCCCTGGCCGATGATTCAGGCCTGTGCGTGGATGCCCTGGACGGAGCCCCTGGTGTGTATTCGGCCCGGTATGCCGGAGAAAATGCCACGGACGCCGATAATGTGGCAAAAATGCTTGAGGCCATGAAAGATGAAGAAAACAGAAAAGCTGCCTTCCAATGCGTGATGTCCATTGCCGTTCCCACGGGAGCCGCCCTGACCTATGAGGGAAGATGCGAAGGTGTTTTGACCAGGGAACCCGCAGGCGACAACGGATTTGGCTATGATCCTTTGTTCTTTTTCCCCCAATTCAATAAAACCTTTGCCCAGTTATCCCTGGCAGAAAAAGCCCAAATCAGCCACAGGGGCAAAGCCCTGAAAGATGTCACCAATGAAATGGATAAAATCCTGGACTGGATAGATATCAACATGCCCCAGTTTGACCGGGTTCCCTGCGGAGGTTAAAAGATATCATGATGGATTTTAAAGCACTGGTAAAGGCCAACCGGTCCTGCAGGCGGTTTGACAATAATCACACTTTATCCCCAAAAATTCTTGAGGACCTGGTGGACCTTGCCCGGCACACAGCCTCGGCAGCCAATAAACAGCCCCTGAAATATATGGTCTCTGCAGATCCTGACAAGAACGATCAGATATTTTCATGCCTGGGCTGGGCAGCCTATTTAACAGACTGGAAAGGGCCTGTAAAAGAGGAACAGCCCACAGGCTATATTGTTGTTCTGGGGGATAGATCTGTTGCAGGCAAATTCTGGTGCGACCACGGAATAGCCGCCCAGACAATCCTTTTGGGTGCCAGGGCCCAGGGTCTTGGAGGGTGTATGTTTGCCGCCATCAATATCAAAAAACTCAAGGGATTTTTAAACATTGAAGACCATTTGGAGCTCAAGCTGGTCATTGCTCTGGGTAAGCCCGTTGAAATCGCCCAAATCGATGATGTGAAAGAAGATGGAGATATAAAATACTGGCGGGATAAGGACCAGATCCACCATGTTCCAAAACGTAAACTTGCCGATCTCATCCTGAAATCCTGGTAAACCAACCAATGAAAGTTCTTTTTGTGAATCCAGCCTGTCTGGACAGACGGGTGACAGATGACGATGCCACAGTTATTCCCATGGGCCTCTACTATTTGGCAGCCCAGCTTCTGGACAGAGACATTGGAGCCTCAATTCTCAATCTGGCCCAAGAAACCAAAGGAAGAGATCCTGACCCTCTGGTCCGATTCATTGAAACCATTAAAAGAGAACAACCAGATATCATTGGGTTTTCCCTGACAAACCCCAGCCGGTTTTCAGCCATGGCCTGTGCCGGGGCAGCCAGAAAAATCTGCCCCAAAACCCTGATTATTTTTGGAGGCCCTGCCCCCACCTTTATGGCAGACCATCTGTTCCGTGCCTGTCCTGAGCTGGATATCATTGTGCAGGGGGAGGGAGAAGAAGCAGTCCTGGAACTGGCAAATGCCCTGAAAAAAAAGGAGGCACAGATCCCGGCCATCCTTAAAGATATTAAGGGACTGATTTTCAGACAGGGCAATGACCTTGTGGACACCGGGCCTTCTGAACTGATCCAGGATCTGGATGAGCTGGCCCACCCTTCAAAATATTTTCGTTTTCAGCATCTGGCCATGTCCCGGGGGTGTCCGGGCAAATGCACCTTTTGCGGATCTCCCAAATTCTGGGGGACCTCCCGGGTGCGCCGCCATTCAGTGGATTGGTTTTTTGAGGAGATCCAGACCCTGGCCCAAAATGGGGTGTCCCATTTTTTCTTCTCCGATGACACCTTTACCATGGACAGGGACCAGGTCATTACACTTTGTAAAAAAATCATTGATTCAAAGCTTTCCATCACCTGGAATGCCATCTCCCGGGTGGATTATATTGATGAAGACCTGTTATTCATGATGCGAAGGGCCGGGTGCATCCAAATCAGTTTCGGAGTGGAATCAGGGGCAGACAGGATCAAAAAAATCCTGGGCAAACCCATGGACAATGACACCTGTGTCCAGGCCTTTTCCCTGGCCCGCTCCCTTGGAATAATGCCCCGGGCCTATTTTATCTATGGATCCCCGGGGGAAACCCAGGCCACCATTAAAGAAAGCTTGGGGCTAATGGAGAGACTGGCCCCTTTAAGCATTGTTTCCTACATGCTGGTCCTGTTTCCAGGAACCCATCTTTATACCTTGGCCCAGCAAAAAAATCTGGTGAATGATGACATCTGGTTTCAAAAAATAGAAGACCTGCCCTGGTTTGAACTGGACAAAGCTCTGGATTTTGACAGGGTAAAATCCTATGGAGACATGCTCAGGCAAGGTTTTGCCAGGAAATTGGAACACTTTGTCACCACCCTTGATCTAAAAGATGACAAAAGACTTTATTCCTTTCATGCAGATTTTTTATCCCGTCTGGCCATGACCTTTTCCCATGGGGAATACGCCCAAACCCCCTTGATAAAGAACCCTGAATCCATTGCAGAATCTCTCTTTAAAAAGGCACTGACCTACAGCCATGACCCCAGGGCATACCTGGGGCTTGCCATGATTCACCAGAAAAACAGAGAATTTCCCCAGGCCATGACCTGGCTTGGGACAGGCCTTGAACACTTTCCAGAAAACAAAGACCTGTCAGTGGGCATGGGGGTCTGCCTCATGAACCAGGGACAGTTTAAAAAAGCCCTGTCTTTTTTCACCCCCTTTGACAAGGATCCGGGGTTAGGGCATTATATAAATATCTGCCAGACCCGTATGAACACATAAGAGACCATACCCATGACTGATATCCAAAACCATAAGCTGGCCAATCTGGCCCACCAGGAACTCAAACGCCGGGAACAGCGCAGGGAAATCCTTTTCAGCGACTCTGAAAAAGCCCTGGACCTGATCCTTGACGCCCCTCACCAGCAACCCTCATCCAGTCTTTTCCAGACCAGGACCTCTATTATCTCATGCATAAAATCGGTATCCATGACTTTGCCCCGGTTCTGGCCATGGCCAAATTGAACAATGGGAATACATCCTGGATGTGGAGGTATGGGATGATGACCGCCTGGATACTGACCGCATGACCCAGGTATTTTCCCTGCTGTTCCAAGCTGATCAACAAAGGCGGCTCAGATGGACCGTGAAGGAAAAACCGGATTATTTTGAATTCTATCTTACCCTCGGAGACCGAGGAAGAGCAGTTCAGGCTGAAAAACCTGCGTCTGGCGGAAAAAGGATTTGAACCCACCCACCAGGCCATTGGTATTTACCAGCCCACAAGGCTCGATGCCCTTAGAAAAAGTGCGGCCCAACCAAACAGACTATCAGGCAGCCAGGAATCCTTTGACCCTGATATTCCCCTACCCCTCAGTTTTTTACCCAGTTTATCCAGGGAGAAAATCTGTTTGTCCAGGCCCTGGCCCTCATCAACAAATCCAATGGCAAAGGTCCGGCATATCTTAGCCTGGTCCTCCAAAGCGAACTGGCAGCCCTGATCAACAAGATCATCTCAGCAGACCGGATCAAAATCAGAGAAAAAAGCCACTGCCTATCTCAGTCTTGGCATTAAGACTGGGCTAGAACTGCGTCATAGTTTTTCCGCTGTTCCCTGATAACCTCTGGAATCGCCAGATGATAAGGGCATTTTAGCAGACACTCTTCGCCGTCTGTACAGTTATCCATACTCTCCATGGCATCTTTAGTTAATATAACAGCCACATTCGGAGCGAGGCGCCTGGCCATGGAGCCGAAAGTCATGATGTCGGATATCTGAACTTCCTGTTCGCAGGGCAGGCAGTAGCGACAGCGGTGGCAAAAGTTCTTGCCCATATCGAATTCCCTGGCCACTTGAAAGAGCTCGTCCAGGGGTTCCTTTTCGATGAAGTTAAAAGGGAATTTCGGATCCTGTCAGCCGCCCCGCATTCACAAATCGTGAAACATTGCAGTCAGATCTGTTGCTAACCACTCGGGAGTCTTCCTTTTATATGCATAAACGCGATAGCTGCTCCAATGGTAATCAGCAAGACTTCTAACTATTCGGGCTCTGACAGGATTTCGATGAATATAATATGAAAGCTACAGAAGAAATGACATAAATCCCAATGACAAAAACAAATTCCGGTCCAATACGCAATTTTGCGATGAGCGAGTTGATCCGTTTTATGCACTGCTTTCATCGTCTGGGTTTGACCGTTTTGAACATCTGGACATTCGAATTTATAATTTGGTTCGGCCCGCCCTGGCGCGACTTAGTTGGTTTAAGACAAAATATGTCGTATTCAGATATTCGACGCTTTGAGCTGAGAATGGAAAATACTCTGTCTGGGCCAGGGATTTCGAGACTTGTCCTCCGCCGGCGGGTTATCCAATTGAGCTGTATGCCTCATAATTTTTAAAAGGCCCTGGAATGCAATGGACGGGTTTACCCGCAAGTACCCATTTGAAAGGAATTCCCCTCTCCAAATCCGATGAGCACAACCCTGATCTTCACTTCTGCTAAACACCCCAGACCCCTTCCACCATCCCAAAACCCCACATATTGCGCCACATTTTTCTTGACGCACAAGGATAGTTTCCCTATAATTCCTGCATGAAAAAGTAAGACCTTATTCTTTATTTATCGAAAAGTTTCTACATATTTTCAGGGCATGTGAGGTTTGCTATGAGAAAAACACTGATAGTAAATTTAGTAATCGCCATTAGTCTATTACTGACGGGAGTTGCAGGTGCAGGTGGTGAAAAGGAAAAGCCAGCAAAGGCCACTATAGAGTACGCGGCACGTGGGTCCGATGGGGGGGAGAGCCCACGCCCAGCTACCCTAAGGGGGCGATTTCCAGCCGTTTGCTCCAGATCCGGCGACCGACCCCCGAAGGGCAACCAACCCCCGAATGTCAGAGTGGAGATCGGTGCGATACTGCCAAATCGTATCGATGTTCGCGCCCACGAATCGGATGATCCCGACGGGCACATCCAGCACTTCCTCTTCCACCTGGAGGATTTTGATACAGGCGACCCCATCGCATATGCGACTACATTCCGCGAGCCGACAGGGGACCTCGTCGGCCCCGGCATCTTGCCCCCCAAGATGCGATTACGGGTCACAGCACTGGACAACGACGGTGGACTCGGCACGGCCAGCGTGACGGTTTCCCTGGAGCCATTAGACACCTGTAGCAGCGATGAATTCACCTGCTCGAGGGATTCTTCGAACGTCGTGTGTGTTCCGAACGGCGACACCTCAACGACAAACTCCTCCGTTACGATGAGCCAGTTGCTTCGTGCCGCCCATGCCTGCGAGGGCAGCCTCGACGCGAACTCAACCCTGGTGATCCAGGCTGCCGGCGGGCAGGGGGGGGGGATGGCGCGCACGTTGGGTTTTCCCACGGCGGCCGCGGAGGAGCGGGTGGCCTCGCCCAGATGACGACAAGCATCGCCGAGCTCCCTGACCCTGACGCTTCTTATTGCTACGGACTGGGTAAGCATGGTAAGCACGTCTTCGATCGCTCGGGATCCGGAGGCGCCTCCACGCTCTTGCGAACCTGCGCCAACGCAAGTCAGT
>PIVS01000831.1 GCA_003353855.1 Desulfobacteraceae bacterium | reverse complement strand
TCAAAGAGTTCCTTTTCAAACAATTGAACCTTTGATTCAAGCATGGACAGTTTCGCTGCAAGCTCTTTTACTTCTTCTACATTCTGGAACATGACCTGCCCATATACCGCAATCACTTTGCCGCCTTTTTTAATGGGAATACGTTGAACAATCATATCCTGATTATTAATGGGATGGGATTTATTTATTTCCGCTTTTCCGGTTCTGGCAACGATATGCATCCGGCTGTTCTCAACTGTCTCGGTACAATGCCTACCGATCTGGGCCTCGGGGTCAAGATTTAAAAACCGTCCGTAGGGCTTGTTAAAATGAGTGATATACCCCTCTGCATTGATAATAATAACTCCGGCATTAATATTATCAAATACCCGCTCATAAAGTTCAATTTTTTCCTGTAAATTGTGTGTGGAAAGATCAATTTTATTTTCTGTCATATGGGTTCCTTTGATGAGCATCGTTTCTACACTGACATATTAAAGAGAATCACATGTATAAATATTGCTACACTTTTTTATATAGAACTTTAAAAACTAAAAGTCGAGAATAAAAAAACGCTTAATTACAATGAGTTGTGTTTGAAAAGTCAGGTTGCTGGGAAGATTTAATATAATTGCGAAGATCTGCCATTTGAGGATGGATACCTGTTCTAAAATTTAAAAATGGATTCGTGGGCTGATCAAACATCAAACCTGTCTTGATGTTTCTACTGTATCAAAAAAACTACATATAGCATTAAAACTA
The DNA here is from genome assembly GCA_003353855.1 of Desulfobacteraceae bacterium. Classification (GTDB taxonomy): domain Bacteria; phylum Desulfobacterota; class Desulfobacteria; order Desulfobacterales; family Desulfobacteraceae; genus NBML01. The sequence continues at coordinate 861 of PIVS01000831.1, read as the reverse complement.
CACTTTTTTTTAACCTTCAGATGTAATAAATATTTTAGAAATTTATAAAAGCCCAGTGCCATAATGGTATCGCATTTTTTTGCTTTGGGCCCCATGGTTTGGCCTGAAAGTTGCTCTGATAAAAATCAATAAGATCAATCAAGAATAAAACAAAGAGTTAAAAATCAATGACAGCTTCAAATTTTAAAGAGGCCTTAAACTTTCCCACAGGGGTTTCCCGGTGGGGGAAAACTTGAGGGGGAGAAACATGTTAATCAAAGAACCTGAAATCCATTCTGAAGAAACATTAATTATCAAAGATAAAAATTTTAACACGGGTAATGTCTGTATTGTAACTGGTGCCGGAACCGGCATCGGCCGTGCCACAGCCATTGCTTCAGCAAGAAATCAGCTCATGACTGTCGGGGTGGATATTAATGTAGAAGAAGGCAGGATCACTCAAAAAATTGCCAGGAGCCATGGTGGTCAGATGGTTTTTATAAAAACAGATCTTTGCAATGACGATGAAGTCCAAACTGCGGTTAATGAGGCTTCAAAACTCGGACAGATCAAATACCTGGCCAATATTGCCGGAATTCAACATATTAATTCCATAGAAGATTTTCCAATGGAAAAATATGATCTCATGCAAAGATTGATGCTCAGAGCTCCTTTTTTATTATCAAAACTGGTTATCCCGATAATGAAAAAAAGTGCGGATCAAATCGGTGTGATTGCCAATATGTCATCCATTCACGGGCACATTTGTACGGTGAATAAACCGGTTTACAATATTACCAAATTTGGACTCAGGGCTTTGAGTCAGTCGATCTCAGCCGAAGGAAATGGGTCCATCCGATCATTTACGGTCAGCACAGGATT
>PIVS01000014.1 GCA_003353855.1 Desulfobacteraceae bacterium | reverse complement strand
TGCTAAATTTTTCATTATGCCACCACCTTTTTCAAATATTGATCAACCAGGTTATCCTGATCTTCAGATGAGATGGATTCTTTAATGACTGCCTCTGCCTGTTCCATTGCCATTTCAACGATCTCCTGCTGAAGCGCTGCCTTGGCTGCTTTGAATTCCTGTTCGATAGTGCGCTTTGCCATATCTTCAAGCTTACCTGCCTGGGCTTCTGCTTCTGCAAGGATTCTAATTTTGGCTTCTTCACCCTGTTTAATATAATCTTCAACGATCTTTTTTGATTCCTGATCAAGATTTTTAAACTTGGCTTGATATTCGGCCAGTGTTGTTTCAGCCTCTGCTTTTTTCTGCTCCAGGCTGCTCAACTCATCTGCAATCTCTTGCTTGCGTGATGAGAAAAATTCTGCAATTGGTTTTTTTGCAATAAAAAAACCGGCTATGGCAAGGATACCAAAGTTCAGCACTTTCCAGGTATCAATTTCCAGCCAACTGTTGTGGACGCCGCCACCAGCTGAAGAGGCCCATGCAACAGAGCCGACACCTGATACAATAACAGTCACAAACCCTGCAACCTTAAAGTGTCTCTTTCTTAATTTACCTAGTTTTGATTTAGTTCCCATTAACAAGCCCTCCCTAGGATCTTTTCGCCGATGGCCTTGGCATACGCCTCAACCTCGCCCTCAAGGGCTTTCCGGGCCTGCTCGGTTTCAGTTGCCACCTGCTCTTTGATTTGAGCAAGATTGGCCTGAGCTTTCTTGTTAATTTGGTCGATTATTTCCATTTCTTCTTTTGATGCTGCTTCAACAAAAACCTCTTTTTCCTGCAGGCCTTTGGATCTGGCTTCTCTCAAACCGTTTTTGTAAGAACCCTTCTGGGAATCAAGATCAGCAAACGCTTTTTCAACGCCGTTTTCAAGGCCTTCAACCTTAGCTTTTCTTTCCAAAAGAACATTACGGATCGGTTTGTACAGTACCAAATTGAGCACAAAAAGCAGAACAAGGAAATTGATCATCTGATATACTAATGATATATCAGGAATCACAGTTATCATAAAACTCCCTCCGCCAGTTAATAATTATAAAAAAATCAACTACTTATACCCTACTGGCTGTTCCTATACAAAACAGCCTAAATTCCCTTTAAAACGAGACTTGAGTACCATCCAGACACGCATTTGTCAACATTGAATAATAAAATATTTAACCCCTGGACAGGGTATAATTTGAGTCTTTTTTTCAGTTATGTTGTTGTAAATTTTCGCATACTGATATTGAGAAGAATTCCAAATCCAACCATATTAGTCACCACGGATGATCCGCCATATGAAACAAGGGGTAAGGGAACCCCCACAACAGGCATCAAGCCCATGACCATGCCTATGTTGATAAAAATCTGCCAGAAAATCATTGCGGTAACACCAAAGGCGAGGATAGATCCGAACATGTTGCGGCAGCTATAAGCAATGCTCAGCCCCCAAAACAAAAGGATAAAATAAAGGACCAACAGCACGGCGCAGCCGGTAATCCCCCACTCCTCGGCAAGCACGCAAAGAATAAAATCCGTGTGCTGCTCCGGCAAAAAAGAGAGTGCATTCTGGGTTCCCATTAAAAAACCTTTTCCGGTGAGCATCCCTGATCCAATGGCTATTTTTGATTGAATAATATGGTATCCGGCCCCGAGGGGGTCCCGATCAGGGTCTAAAAATGTCAGTATTCTATCTTTCTGATACGCCTTAAGCCCTACAAACCATACCAGGGGCACAATGGAAAAACCAATGCCGGTCAGGATAAAAAAAACTTTTTTTTCTACTTTCACAAACAGGGTGATGGATCCGGCGATCAATAATAATAGAAGCCCCGTCCCAAGATCGGGCTGGTTGACGATTAAGACAAAGGGAATAAGACACAAAATTGCAGGTTTGATGAGGTTTCGAAAACCCAATCCCTCAACAGATACAGAGCCGGAATACACAGAAGCCAGGCTGATAATCAAGGCAATTTTCATGAGCTCTGAAGGCTGCATACGGATAAACCCAATAACCAGCCACCGGCGGGAACCTCCACCCAGTTGTCCAAACAGATAAATTGCAACCAGCAGCCCCACACAAATGGCATAGATAAGCAGATTCAATTTATCCAATTCCCTGAAATCAATCACCACCGATCCCATCATGATGCAAAATCCAGTGGCCATCCAGACACCTTGTTTCTTGAAAAGAGTATGGACACCAGTTCCGTCATAGCCCGCAGTGACAGCAGAGTACAAAATGACCAGGCCGGCGGAACAGATCAACAGGATAACAACCAGAAATCCCCAGTCAAAATTTTCAATCAGCCGTCTGTCAAACATGATAAACTCCTGTCATGATTTATTGGGTTGCAGCATGGACTTGAAGATACTTTTTGATCAAAGCGCCTGCAATGGGAGCGGCCGCACTGGCCCCATGCTCCCCATGCTCTATAATCACCGAAATGGCAATTTTCGGATCCTCCGCAGGGGCATAACAGACAAACCAGGCATGGTCCCTCAGGGTTCTGCCAACCTTTTTATTGTCAAATTTTTCTCCGGCCTTTCGGGAGTACACCTGGGCAGTTCCGGTCTTACCGGCAATATTGATCCCCTTGATCCGAATTTTTCTGGCAGTTCCCCGAGCCCCTTGGACCGCCTCTAAAAGCCCCTTCTGGATCAGGGACAAAGTTTCCTTACTGGCCGGCAGACCGCCGGTTATTTCGGGCTCAATTGATTTAGTAATATTGCCGTCACTATCCTCAATTGACTTTACAACCCTCGGTCGGTAAAGGGTTCCCCCATTACCCAGGGCAGAAATAAAAACACCCATCTGAAGAGGGGTAACCAGATCAAACCCTTGCCCAATACTGATGGAAAGGGTTTCACCAGCCTGCCAGGATTCCTTGAAACGCTTTTTTTTCCAGGCTGCCGTTGGAATCAGCCCCCGTCTTTCATGGTCGAGCTTTATGCCCGTGAACCGTCCGAGCCCACTGCCATTGGCATACTGGGCCAAAGTATCCACTCCGGTTTTTTCTCCTGCCTGGTAAAAAAAAACATCACAGGACTGAGCAATGGCATCCACCACATTGATCTCCCCGTGCCCATTTCTTTTCCAGCATTGATACCGCCTGTTTCCAAACCGATAATATCCCGGACAAAAAAAAGTGACGTGTTCGTCAATCACTTTTTCTTCCAGGGCGGCAAGGGAGGTTAAAATCTTATAGGTGGAAGCCGGGGGATACTCGGCCTGAATCGCCTTGTTAATCATGGGTCTGCCAGAATCCTCCATCAAGGCCTGCCACTTCTTAGTACTGATCCCGCCAATAAAATCATTCTGATCAAAGCTTGGCGTACTTGCCATTACCAGGACATCCCCGTTGGTGGGATCAAGGGCCACAACAGCACCATAAATTCCTTCCATCAGTTTTTCCGCTGTCCTTTGCAATTCAAGATCAAGGGTCAGGTGCAAATCATTTCCGGAAACAGGAGGTACGGTTTCCAAAACCTTTATCAAACGCCCCTTAACGTCAACCTCCACCTGGCGCCCCCCTCTTTTACCCTGCAGATAGGGTTCAAAACTTTTTTCAACTCCGTAACGCCCGATGGAATCACCTGTTCTTACATTGGGGAAGCCTCCACTTTCAAGCTCCTTGCGATTAATCTGCCCCAGATACCCCAGAAGATGGGCTGATGTCTTTTCGTAAATATAATGACGCGTAGGTTCAATATCAATGTGAATCCCGGGCAGGTCAAATTTATGGGCCTCGACAATGGCCAGTTGATCCCTGGAAATATCGCGTTTCAGGGTCAAGGGCTTGTAAAAAGCAGACCTCCCCGCCTTTTTAATGTTCTCCATTAAAGCTTCATAGGGAACATCAATCAGAGAGGCAAGCCTTTCCACAGTATCTTTCACAGGACGGGCATCTTCCAATACAATATTCAGATCAAAGGCAGGACGGTTTTCCACCAGAAGTTTATTATTCCGGTCATAAATAAGTCCCCGGGAGGATTTTATGCTTTTAAGCCGGACACAATTGGTTTCCGAAAGACGGCGATACTCCTCCCCCTTAATCAATTGAAGATATACCAGCCTTAATAGCAGGAGGGCAAATACCATCAAGATACAAAGACTTGCACCCATCAGGCGCTGTTTAATCCATTCCCGGTCAGCATTCTTGTTTAAGCTACTCACATCAACCCCTGTACCTATGGGCAAATCGTTTTTTCATCATCTTTGCCAGATAGACCCAGTACCGGCGAAGGGCATTCATCATCCAGACACCCGGAGGAATAACCAGCCCGCCCCAAAAAAGCTGCCTTATCATCAAAGTAAAATCCATCTGCCAAACCACCTGTCTACCCTGTTCAATAAAGACGGAAAACACTATCAGTCCCTGCTGGATGAGGACAGAAACCAGACTGACGATCAGGACAAATGTATAACTTCGCTGAAAGACAAATTGCTTAAACAATTGGACCATCAGATAAATCCACAGATAGGAAATAATATGATGGAAAAATGCTACACCTGATATGCTGTCCATGATGCAGCCCACAAGGATAATTATCAAAATCACAGCATAGTGGGTATAAAAAAGACTTAAAAGAATGATATTTATTATCATCAGATCAAAACACTGGGAAAACCAGAAAAAAGAGGGCAAATAAACGGTCTGAAAAATAATCAGGAAAACCGTGAGAATGAAAAAAAACACAGCATTCATAATATGATAATTCTTTGGAAATTATTTAGCATTAATAAATACAAGCACGTCTTCGAGTTTATCGAAATCAACGCTGGTCTCTATGGTAATATCCTGGAACAACTGGGAATGTGTTTTTTTAACATCCAGGATACTGCCAATCTTCAACCCCTTTGGAAATACCTGATCAAGCCCCGAGGACACAATCATTTCACCAGGCCTTACTTCATCTTTTCTCAATGCATAAACAAAGGTACATTTGTCTTCATTATTTCCCTTGACCATCCCCCGGACCCGGGTATTTTGAACCAGGGCATCCACTGCAGAATTGCGATCCGTGATCATCAGCACCTTGGAATAATTTTTTGCTACCTTAATAATTTGGCCGACAATCCCTTCTGAAACCAGGACGGGAGAACCTTTAATAACGCCGTCTTCATATCCTTTATCGATCATAATGGTCTTGAACCAGGGAGAGGGATCCCTTGCAATAACCTGGGCTGCCACGTAGGTATCCGGAACAGAGCTTGTAAAATCCACAAATTTTTTCAATCGTGAATTTTCCTGTTCCAACTCCTCATATCGGTTTTTAATTTCCATGGCCTTGGAAAGCCGGACCCTTAGTTCGACATTTTCCTTAACCGCCAAAACCGCCATGAAATAGGTTCTCCAGATGGATTCCGCAAAACCTATTGTTTTGGTCACCATAAGCTGGAAGGGAGAAGTTACAGAAATGGCTATTCTCTCAAGGCTGCTGACCGGGAGGGATTGCCGGCTGGTCATTGTTATTACGGTAAAGTTGACCGCAATAAACAATGCCACGCCCATGAAAATAAACATTTTCCTTGAAAACATTTAATCAGCTTATGACCACTTCTTTTAAGATATCGATGCAATCAAGGGCTTTACCACAGCCCAAGGCCACTGTTGATAAGGGGTCCTCCGTTACTACTATGGGAAGCCCGGTTTTTTCCTTAAGCAATTTATCAAGGTTTTTCAATAGTGCTCCTCCGCCGGTCAGAACAATACCCGAATCAACAATATCAGCTGCCAGCTCCGGAGGGGTCTGCTCCAGGGCAATACGGACAGTTTCAACAATGGCATCGATCTGTTCTGAAATGGCAACTCTTACTTCTTCGGAATCAATTGCCAAAATTTTGGGAATCCCTGATACAAGATCCCGTCCTTTAACCTCTATGGTCTCAAGATTTTCCGGAGTTGGATAGGCGTTGCCGATGGTGGTCTTGATGATTTCTGCCGTTCTCTCACCAATAAGCAGATTGTACTTGCGCTTGATATGCTGACTAATGGAGGCATCCATTTTATCCCCGGCAACCCTGAGCGATTGTGTATATACGACTCCGGCAAGGGAGATAACAGCTACTTCCGTGGTGCCCCCGCCAATGTCCACTACCATGTTGCAGGTGGGCTCTGTTATGGGCAGTCCGGCACCAATGGCTGCAGCCATTGGTTCCTCAATAAGGAAAACTTCCCTGGCGCCTGCGGATTCGGCAGATTCCCTGACCGCCCGCTTTTCAACCTGGGTAATACCCGAAGGCACTGCAATGATTATTCTTGGGCGTACAAGGGTTTTTCGATTATTATGAACTTTACGGATAAAATGTTTTAACATGGCTTCAGTAACTTCAAAGTCTGCGATCACCCCATCTCTCATGGGTCGAATGGCCACAATATTTCCCGGGGTCCTCCCAAGCATCCGCTTGGCTTCCACTCCCACAGCCAGCACCTTGTTTTTTGCCCGCCCGTCGGTTCTGACAGCTACAACAGAAGGTTCGCTTAACACGATTCCTTTTCCCTTTACATATACAAGTGTGTTTGCAGTCCCAAGATCAATGGCAAGATCATTTGAAAAAGCGCCCAGCAAAGAATCAGTTATAAAGTTCATTTCACCTCTTTTAAGAAATATATTTTCCCGTTGTTAACACAATTTTTACAAACATTGCATTGAAAGGTATTTGCTAACAAAAATGACCGATTTTTACAAGACTAAAATCCGAAGAGATAATAAATTACCCAAAGGTAATGGAAACCAAATCATGGAGTTTAGGTCTGAAACTTTTTATTTCCTGATTGTCCCGGGATGAATGAACCCGATTGGTCAACAGAATGACGATCAATTGAGAATCCGGATTCAGCCAAAATGAGGTCCCGGTAAATCCCAAATGCCCCAATGACGCCGGAGAAAAAAAATGACCGGCAGAGGAATTTACTTTCGAGGGGGTGTCAAATCCAGCCACGTAATCCCGGCCCTTTTCTTTCCGGACAAGGGAGCCTATAACATCCGGGTCTAATACATGGGGGGATTCATGGCAGAGGGCATTGAGTATCTCACAGCAGAGGATGTGAATGGATGGAGCATCCCCAAAGAGACCTGCATGCCCCTCTATACCGCCGGCAGCCCAGGCGTTATCATCATCCACTTCTCCGGTCAGGGTTTTCCTGCGCCAGGGACAGGTCCCAGTTGAAACCAGACGCTCTTTTTTCCTTGATTTCCCACCCAACTCCATAAAAAACAGATCCCGGATCCCCAGGGGCTCATATATTTTCTCCCGGACAAATCGGTCCAGTCTTTGCCCGGAAATGCTCTCAATCGCCCAGGACAAAAACATATATCCCAAATCACTGTAAACTTGCTGATCTCCCGGTTCAGCCACAAGGGGTTCTGAGAGGATCAAGCTGCGCAGCAATTGACGGGGATTGGTATTTTTCCTGACCTGTTCTTGAATTATTGTAAAAAATTGCCTGTGGGCAGGCAGACCCGAGGTATGGCGCAGAAGCATACCAATGGAGATCCCTGCCTTGGGGGTTTGCCGGACCCCGGGGATAACATCCCCCATGTGGGTATCCAGGGTTACCATGCCAGCCTTGATCAATAGGGATACTGCAAGGGCTGTGGCCAGGGGTTTGGTCAGGGACGCCAGATCAAATATGGCATTTTTCTGCATCCGGCGCCGGTCAGTCAGATTTGCCACGCCATAGGCTTCATGGAACAACACTTCATTTCCCCTTGCACATAATAGAACGGCCCCTGGAAATACCGAATCCGCAACTCCCCCTGCCATCATTTGAGAGATAGCCCGGGTTTTCATTAGAGAGCCTGCCATTTTAACAGGGAACTTGAGGTATCCAGGACCACCTCCAGCCCCATTGCAAGGGAGAGATTAATATTTCCATGGCCAGAGGTAAGCCCCATGAGAAGAGGTATCCCCTCAAATATTTCCGATAGAATCCCAGGAATATACTCCTGGTTTTCACAATTATCAAAGGAACCGGTAATAACACCCTCTATACCCTCAAGCAGGCCTGCCATCTTCATCTGGGACAGCATCCGGTCGATCTTATAGGCAGGTTCCCCCACATCTTCAAGAAAAAGAACCCCACCTTTAAAATCAGGTTGAAACGGAGTGCCGACCAAATGAGTAATGGTTGCCATATTGCCGCCCACAAGTTTCCCCCGGGCCGTTCCAGGCACAAGACACACCCCCTGGCTGATATGAATTTTTGTTGGTAAGGCGGTAACAGCCCGGTAAAAGGAGGAAATGGTCCCAGGCTCACCCTTGGCAAGTGAAACCAGATTAGGTCCATGAACCACAGCAAGCTGAGCTTGCTGAATCATCGCGGCTAACAAAGCCGTGGCATCTGAAAACCCAACCACCAGCTTGGGATTGTTCCGAATCAGCTCCCAGTCCAGGTAGTCCAGAATTCTCATGGCGCCAAATCCACCCCTGGCAGCGATGATTCCTTTTATATCGGGATCTGCAAACAATTCATTCACAACTGCGGCCCGGGAGATGTCCTGTCCGGCAAGATACCGTTTTTTTTCAAAAATTGCCCGGGGCACATGGACCTGAAAACCCAAATCTTTAAGACAATCAATACCCTGATTTAGCCTTTTGACATCAAAGCAGGCAGACGGAGCAGCCACCCCAATGGTATCCCCTTTTTTCAATGGGTAAAATCTTTTTATCATCTATGGTTTATCCCCTGAGTTTATTCCCAATATCTCATACACCCATGCCATAAATCAGTCAATGATACCGATGTCTGCATATTTATAGCCATAGGCTGATATTTCATACCCTTCGGTTCTTGATTATCGGTTCCCAAATATACAAAAATACTCCTATCCAGATGCACCCAAAGGTGATCAGGGTATGGATGGTAAATACCTCCTTATAGACAAAAACCCCCAGTATAAAGGCAATTGAAGGGGCCAAATATTGCAAAATACCGATGGTGGATAAGTTAAGCCTTTTGGCTGCTGCTGCAAACCAAAGCAAGGGCAGACTTGTCACCACCCCTGCCCCGACCATCCAAAGGGTCAATTCCAAATCGTCCAGAAAGTAGCTGCCGACAAAAATTTCCCTAAACAAAATATAACCCAAAGCCGGGACAAACAAAACAAAGGTTTCTACCAGCAGCCCGGGTATGGGTGCAACCGGACTCTTTTTTCGAAAATATCCGTAAAGCGCAAAGGAGATGGCCAGGGTCAGAGCAAACATGGGCAAAGATCCATAGGCAACAAGAGAATAAACAACCCCTGCCGATGCAAATAACACAGCAATTAATTGCAGCCGGCTGAACTTTTCACCAAGCAGGAGATACCCTATTAACACGTTGATCATGGGATTGATGTAATACCCAAGGCTTGTTTCCACCACCCGGCCCGTGTTCACCGCCCATATATAAACGAACCAGTTAAAGCCGATGAGGAACCCGGTGAGAATAAGGCCTTTTAATTTTACCGGTGCCCTTACAATACTGTGGACCTCTCCCCACCTTTTCTGCAAAGAAATAATCACGGTAAGGAAAATACAGGACCAGAGGATTCGATGGCAAAGAATTTCCAATGGACTGACCGCCTGCATTTGTTTCCAGTAGGCAGGCAAAAAGCCCCAGGCAGTAAAAGCAGCCAAGCCGAACAAAACCCCAAGAAGTTGCTGATTCATATATCTTCCGCCACCTCGGCCCTGTACTCCACATTCCTGGGTATGGACCAGCTGTCACCAGGTTCAACCGGAAACCCCTCCTGGTCAATATAAAGGGTTATCCTGCCTGAAACCAAAAAACCGGTTTGCTCATGGGGGTGGGAATGAGCTGGGAGGCGGCTTCCTTTTTTTAGATGAAATCGGCTCAAAAGGCTCTTTTCTCCATAGACCAGGGTTTTCATCTCAATACCCTCAACCGGGCTTAAAAACCCCTTATCACTATGCTTTGCAAACATTTAGACTTCCTTTATTCCAGGTAAATATTTAAGGGACATTTTGACAAAATTATCCAAAATTGCAATAGTGGTTAGTTATTAATTTTATTATTAAAGGTATCAATGAATTCCAACACCCCCATGATCCTGGCACCGGCCGGGAATACAAACTCATTTTTAGCTGCCATAGCCGCAGGAGCAGATGCCATTTATTGCGGATTAAAAATATTTTCCGCCCGGATGGAAGCAGATAATTTTTCCATTGAAGAACTGAGCCGGCTGGCTGCCCTGGCAAAGTCCAAGCAGATTGAAGTTTATATAGCATTCAACTCCATCATCAAGGAAGCGGAACAAGAAAAAGTATTTAAGATACTGACCAAGCTTTGTAAGTTTGTCGATTTTGACGCCTTGATTGTCCAGGATCTTGCCATGATTCCCCTGGCAAAAAAGGCAGGATTTAAAAAAGAATTTCATGTGTCCACCCTGGGAAATTGCACCTTTCCCCTGGGCCTAGCGACTGCAAAAAAGGCTGGTTTCTCCCGTGTGGTGCTGCCAAGGGAATTCAATATAGATGAAATAAAAGAGATGGCCCAAAAAACACCTGACTCCATGGCCCTTGAAGTTTTTATCCATGGAGCCCTGTGCTACTCAATTTCAGGCCGGTGTTATTGGAGTTCATGGTTTGGCGGAAAAAGCGCCCTGCGGGGCAGATGCGTCCAGCCCTGTCGACGTATATATGAACAAAAAGATCAAAAAAAGCGCCATTTTTCCTGTATGGACTTTTCAGCCGATGTACTGGTCAAGGTGTTAAAACAAATCCCCCAGGTTACCACCTGGAAAATTGAGGGAAGAAAAAAAAGTCCCCACTATGTGTATTATACGGTCAAGGCCTATAAGCTGCTGAGAGATGACCCAACACAGAAAAAGCAAGCCTTGTCCTATCTGGATTATGCCATGGGAAGAAAGTTTTCCCATTATAATCTTTTGTCCCAGCGCATTCAAAACCCTTTGGACCATACCTCGGAAACAGGGTCCGGTCTCTTTTTAGGAAGGGTGAAAAATCCTGCTGAACCCTATTTTAATACCCAGGAAGAGCTCTTCAGCGGAGACCTGTTAAGAATCGGGTATGAAGAAAATGAATTCCATGACATCCAGAAAGTCACCCGGGCAATCCCGAAAAAGGGAAAGTTTTATTTATCCAAACGGTCCAAGTTTAAAGTTAAAAAAGGGACCCCGGTTTTTATCATTGACCGGCGGGGAACGGAGTTAACATCCCTGATAAAAGGGCTGGAAACTGAACTTGACCGGTTCGAGAGTGTCCAGGTTATACCGGTTTCAGATTCCCCTCCTTCAAAAAACAGGCAGGCAAAACAGACTGTTTCCAAAAGAAAACCGGTTGAATTATTTGTATCCAGGGGAAAGCCTGGTTCTATAAAAAGCAATTCCGCTAAACACCATGGGGATACCGGCATATGGATTTCAGCCAATGGTTACGGCAATAAGCCCCCGGGCAGGACCTGGCTCTGGCTGGACCCACTTGTGTTTCCAGGGGAGGAGAACATCTGTCGCAACTATGTGGACAAGGCCGTAAAAAAAGGGGCTAAAAACTTTGTTTTGAATGCATTCTGGCAGATAGGTCTCTTTAAAAACCCCAAGAATCTGAATCTCTGGGCCGGACCCTTTTGCAATATCACCAACTCCATGACAGTGAACCTGATGAAAACCCAGGGATTTTCCGGTGCCATTGTCAGCCCGGAACTGGACAAAGACACCTTTCTTTCCCTGCCCAAAACCTCGACTCTCCCCCTGGGAGTTGTTACCCATGCCAATTGGCCCCTGGCAGTATCCCGGATTATCTCCCCGGACCTTGCACCCGGGCAATTGTTTCAAAGCCCAAAAGGAGAAGGCGGCTGGATCGGTAAATCAAATAATATATACTATGTTTTTCCCAACTGGCCCCTGGACCTGTCGGAGCAAAAAGAAGAACTGCAGCAAGCGGGTTATTCTGTTTTTGTATCCCTGGAGGAAAACATTCCCCGGGGAGTTAAAATGAAACAAAGACCCGGACTGTGGAATTGGAATCTGAAACTTTTATAAAAACTCTTATAATTGTCACACCGCCCGGATCTAAAACTTGATTTAAATTTATCCTCCCCTCTGTATCCTATTGTAAAGATATGGTGCAGTGGGGACCGGTAATCAACAAATTATTGGTCACGGTGGACTGAATCCGCTCCATTTTGCTGCCCAGAAGAATTTCTTTGATAATTCCGTGGCCATAGGCACCCAAAACGATCAAAGAATCATGGGGAACTTCATAGAGCATGGAATCAAACTCCTGACTTCCATAAAAATGCCATTGTACGGTCTGCCTGCCCACCAGGGATTCCAGATTATTTTTTTGTATCAGCTCCCGGTAATATTCTTCTCCTTTTTTTTCAATCAGAGTAAAAATATTCAGGGGAAGGCCCGATGACATGGAAAGTTTTAAGCCCAGGATCAAGGCATTCATGGCATTCTCAGAGCCTCCGAAAAAAACGGAGATACTTTTCCACGGTTTAAAAACAGGACTTGTAATCAGCACCGGAAAGGTGGAGTGTTTGATGATCCTACGAACCTTGGGCCCTATATGCCCCAGTCCAATTTTTGAAGACAGATCGCTCACTGACCGGGGACAGCAAAGATAGTCAAAATTTGTTGAAATATCCGGCAGCGTGGATGCTGTATAATTTTTGGGTTCATAGAACATGGGCTTGATACCCATTTCTTCAAATAATTCTTCTGCATGTGCTTTGGCCGTTTCAGGCTCATTCAGATAGGAGTGATCCAGATCAACCTGGACCGCATCATTGGAAAAATACAATAAAAACTTATCACTTTTTGGAATATAGGCAACAGGGTATGCGTTGATGGTTTTACAAAAATACATAGACTGAAGGAATGTCTCCCTGCCAAAGGGGGTATTCCTGAAAATGTGAAGCAATTTATAGTTCATAATATCTCCTTTATACCTAGAAAATTACTGAATATTAGTCTGCATGATCAATTCCCTGCGATAGAGATCCAGCACCCTGGTTTTTGCGATCATGCCGATAAACCGGTCATTGTCAACCACCGGGATACTGTCCATGTTATTTAAATCCATTGAATCAAGCACATCCTGGAGATCGTCTTCCAGGGAGGCCGTGACCACTTCCGAATCCATGATCTGGTTAAGAAACACCATATCATACATGCCCGGCTCAAGGGCATATTTACGAATGGTGCTCAATTGGATAACCCCTTTATAAATTTGGGTTCCATCTTCAACCACCGGGAAAAAATTTTGTTTTGACTGCTTGATGATATCAATGAAATCCCGAAACACCATATTTTCAGAGACCCTGGTATAGTCCGTTTCAATGAGTTCTTTCAGGCTCAGGTCGGAAAGGATCCTGGCATCGGTCCCCGGTCTCATGAACTGCCCCCTCTCAATTAAGTCCTTTAAATAAAAGGAGGCCGGCTCTATATAATGGCTCATGGTGGATGAGATGGATGAGACCAGAATCAGCGGTAAAATGGTTTCATATCCGCCGGTGATCTCAACAATCAAAAAAATACCGGTCAAGGGTGCCTGCATGACGCCGCTGATAAGCCCGGTCATTCCCAGAAGGGCATAGGCGCCTTCACTGGCACAGTTCACGGAAGGAAGTAAAGATAACAAGACTTTGTGAAATACCACGCCTGTGAGGCTGCCGATGAGCAGACAGGGGGCAAAAATCCCGCCGGACCCGCCCCAACCAAGGGTCATGGCTGTGGCAAAGATCTTGGCAAATATGGCCACAAAGGTCAAAAAGAGCCCCATGGAAAAGGTGCCTGAAATCATGGTTTGGATAAAATGGTATCCTTCCCCCAGTACCAGGGGCATGGAAATTCCGATGGCGCCGACTGTGCATCCGCCGACAATGGCCCGGCCCCAGAGCGGAATGGAAGTATTTTTGGCAATTCCCCCGATTTTTCTCAAACTTTTTGTAAATAGAACCGAGACCAAAGCCGTCATAACTGCCAGGCCAAGGCTGGGAAGAATATCGACAGCCATCATATTAAAAGGCTGATGATTAAAAAGCACCTGTTCCGGAATAATGGCCTGGCTGACCTGGGCCCCTGCCACGGCTGATATGGCAATGGGAATGATATTGACAAATTTCCATTCCCCCAGAAGCACTTCAACGGAAAAGACCAGACCCGCAATGGGGGCATTGAAAATGGCGGAAATGGCCCCGGCAGTTCCGCAGCCCACCAGGGTGATCCGCTGCCGGTCATTCAACACGAGAAATTTAGCAACATTGGACCCAATGGCAGACCCGCTCATGACCACAGGAGCCTCGGGCCCTGCCGATCCGCCGCTGGCAATTGTCAGAAAACTGGATATCAACCTGGAATAACTGGACCGCAAGCGAAGCAGGCCGCCATATCGTGATACCGCATAGATGACCTCGGGCACCCCGTGGCCTGCCCCCTCCCTGGAAATTTTTTCAAGATATAGGGAAGAAAGGAGGGCTCCTATAGCCGGCAAGACAAATGCCCACCAATAATGGCGAAGGGGATGAAGCAATTCAATCACAAACTCAAGGGAAAGTCGCAGGGCAACGGCAGCAAGGCCACTGCAGATACCGGCAATGGAGCCGGCAACAATTAAAAGCAACCGGTCATCCAGCCGGAAAAGCCTGTAATAAATTGCTTTATAAATATTTTTAATGGTTTGCATTAGAAAGTGCCAATTTCCGATCCAGCGTTAAAAGGTATTCAAGGTTTGAAGGTCTTCAATCTTCTCAATCAGGGCTTTAGGTTCTGGACGGGATTTGAGAAATTGTATAAAGGATTTGTCCCGCAGACAAAAGGACAGGGAAGACAACAGGTGGAGATGAAGTTTAAGATCCGGACAAAGGATAAAAAAGAGGATACCCACCGGCTGCTGGTCCAGGGCATCATAATCCACTAAATTTTCAAGGAAACAAACCGCCACCAGGGGTTCTTTTAAATAGGCTGGCTGGGTTCTGGGGTGGGGGATGGCAATCCCGTTGCCGATCCCTGTGGAAAGAGCCTGTTCCCTCTCCATGAGCCGCTCTAAAAGGTCTGATTTAAATTCTTGTGGGATAGAGTTGATGTTTTCAATGGAAGCATTTAATACGCTTTTCACATCTTCTCCTTGTATATTAAAACAGATCCCACCGTTTTGAATTGCCTTTGACAATAATATTAAGGGATCGGTTTCTTTTTCAGACATGCTTGGTTTTTCAAGATTCAGGGAAATATTGTGTTTAGAAGCCCACTTTTTTAAATCGCTGGTACGAAAACGATAGACTGCACCCTTTTGAGCAACCGGCAGCTTACCCTGGCGTATCCACCGCTCAATGGTATCTTGCTCCACCCCAAGATGTTTTGACAATTCAGATATTGAAAGCCCCATTTCTTTTCCCTTGTTTAATAAACAGCTTAAAGAAAAAACCAATATTGGTCGGTTTTTTTTCCACATACACATGGTTCAATTGGATGCGCTTCCAGAGAAAATCCGGAAAAAGATCAGGTCTGGTTGATCAGGTCTGGTTGATCAGGTCTGGTTGATCAGGTCTGGTTGATCAGGTCTGGTTGATCAGGTCTGGTCTGGCTCTTAAATATCATTCACATCATCAGGTGTACATCGTATCAAATTTCATAAACCGCTTAATTCATAAATATTTATGCCTTTTATAGAACAAACTGGTTTGAATGACAACCAATAAGTTGCATCCAGGAAGGTGAAAAGGCAGACTCTTCATTTTTTTTGCATTTTTGTCTCATAATGATTTGTAATGTTTCATACCCTCTTATATGGTCCACTTCCCGTTGACAAATCAAAAAGGCTCATATAATTACTTTTACCTGTATCATGGGGACAATGCATTTTGACACGAATAGAACAAGGCTGCCATGCTGTTGTTCTAATATAATAAGGACACTTAAAATTAATTGAAACGAGGGAGAACAAAATGATAGACAAATTATTTCCTTTTTTGCTGTGGTTTAAGGACTACAACAAAGACAAACTGAGCGCAGATGTTATTGCCGGAATTACAGTGGCCATGGTTTTAATTCCTCAATCCATGGCATATGCCCAGCTTGCGGGTCTTCCCGCTTATTACGGTCTCTATGCAGCATTTTTACCCCCAATGGTGGCATCTTTATTCGGATCAAGCCGCCAGCTGGCCACAGGCCCTGTTGCCGTAGTCTCACTAATGTCGGCAGCCTCGTTAGAACCCCTTGCCACGGCCGGAGGCCCCCAGTTTATCGCCTATTCCATTATCCTGGCATTAACCGTGGGGTGTTTCCAGCTTTTCCTGGGTGTTTTCAAACTGGGACTGGTGGTTAACCTGCTTTCCCATCCAGTTGTCAACGGGTTTACCAATGCCGCGGCCATTGTCATCGCATCCTCCCAGTTTTCAAAGCTTTTCGGGGTTTATGTTGACAAGGCTCCCCACCATTACCAGACCATCATCAATGTCTGCAAGTCAGCCATACACTATACCCATCTGCCCACCCTGGGATTGGGACTCCTGGCCATTGCCATCATGGTGATTTGTAAAAAGATCAATCCCAAAATCCCCAATGTGTTGGTGGCGGTTGCCGTAACCATCCTGATTTCAAAGTTTACAGGCTTTAACAATGACCAATACATCCCCCTTGAAAATATCAAGGATACCCAGGTTGTTCAAACCCTGCATAAATTCAATGCCGATATCAACAAGATTAAAGAGCTTGGAACATTCAGGGCAAATCTTAACAACGAGTTAAAAGATATTACAACCGACGCCAAGGAACATCACATCCACATTGCTTCTGAAAAACAGCTTGATGTTGAACATAACCTTGCCCTGGTCAATGCCCAGATTGAAAAGACAAAAGGAGCGGTCCACATCAAGCGGGAAAACCTGAGACTGATACATTTTCTCACAGCAAAAAATGCCGGTGACACACCCATTTTTTATACAGAGACCACTGTACCGGAAACTCTTGAAACCGACGGCGCTAAATGGCGGATCAAGGTCACCAATAAACCTTTGAACCTGGAAAACATCAGGATGCTCGGTGCAGGTGCTGTTGTGGGAGACATCCCCAAGGGCCTTAAAATCAGTATCCCCAAAGCACCTGACAACACCACCTATTTGGGGGCATTTATCCAATTGTTTCCCTTTGCGGTTATTATTTCCCTTCTGGGGTTCATGGAAGCCATTGCCATTGCCAAATCAATGGCGGCCAAAACCGGGCAAAAACTGGATCCCAACCAGGAACTGATCGGCCAGGGACTTGCCAACATCATCGGGTCCTTTGGACAAAGTTATGCTGTATCCGGCTCTTTTTCCAGGTCTGCCGTTAACCTCCAGGCCAATGCCGTCACAGGGGTGTCATCGGTTGTGACCAGCATCATGGTTGCCATCACCCTCCTGTTTTTAACCCCTCTTCTATACCACCTGCCCCAATCTGTTCTGGCGGCCGTTATCATGATGGCAGTTATCGGACTCATTAATACCTCGGGGTTTGTCCATGCCTGGAAGGCAAAACGGTCCGATGGCATCATCTCTGTTATCGCCTTTGTATGCACCCTGTATTTTGCCCCCCATCTTGAGGAAGGCATCATGGTAGGGGTTGCCCTTACATTCGGACTTTTCATTTACAAACACCTGCGTCCCCGGGTGGCACTGCTTTCAAAAGCCAAGGACGACACCTTGAGAGACGCTGTCGGTGCCGGCCTCAGAGAATGTGACCACATTGCCGTGATCCGGTTTGACGGGTCACTTATCTTTACCAATGCCACCTACCTTGAAGACAAGGTTCTGCAATACATTGCGGAAAAACCGGATCTTCGGCATGTGCTCATTGCATCCAAGGGAATCAATGACATTGATGCATCCGGTGAAGATGCCCTTTCCATTTTGATTGATACGGTCAGGAGCAGCGGCCGGAAGATTTCATTCTGCGGCCTGAAAGAAGAAGTCCTTGCTGTAATGGAAAGAACCCATCTCATCGATAAGCTGGGTAAAGAAAATGTTTATGTCAATACAAGGGCTGCCCTGGAGTCCATTTACAAACAAATTCATTCCAAGGGTGATTGCGGTGAATGTCCGCTGAAAAACTATATGCCGGCCCAAATCAGGGGCTAATTCGCAAATCCAATTAGATTTCCAATAAAAAAAGTCTTTCCGGGATAATACTGTCCTGGAAAGACTTTTTTTTTATTTTGTATCCACTTTTTGGGTAAAGTATCATCCAATGTTGCAGAAGTGACTGCCCGTTTCGGATTGCTTTGTTAAATCGTTTTCAGTTTTTTAAGTCCGCGTTCCGGTCCCAGAAGAACCATGATACCATTATCTTTAAAAATGAAATCTGCCTTTGGGAGAAAGTGCACCTTTTCAAACTCTTTAATTGCAACAATCTGAACATCATACCGGCTGGGCAGTTTGACCTGGCTAATTGACTTGCCTATAAAACTTTTTGGTACTGCCAGTTCTATTACCCCATAGCCTTCTATAAACGGCAGGTAATCTATTAAATTTGGATTATGAAGTCTTTCAGCAATGGAGATGGCATTATCTTTTTCCGGAAAGCAAATATCTTTGACCCCAAGTTTTTCAAGTACCCGCTTGTGGGGTTCATTAATTGCTTTTGCAACGATATGCCCCAGGCCTACCTCCTGAAGATTAAGAACCGTTAAAATTGAATTACTTAGAACAGATCCAATACTGACCACCGCCACATCCATCTCATTAACGCCTAAGGACTCGATAACAGTTGCGTCGGTAGCATCTGCAACAATAGCCTGGGTCACCTTGGTTTTTATATTCTCTACAAGTTCCGGTTTTTTATCAATGGCCATGACATCATGACCTTTACTGTAAAGATGTGTAGCCAGAAAATATCCAAAATTTCCAAGCCCGATAACTAAAAACTGTTTCATGGGTTCCTCCTTATCCTATCATGATATCATCCTGGGCATAAGAATATTTCTTTTCTGCCCCGTGCCTGCTGACAGCAATAGCAATTACCAAAGGGCCAAGCCGTCCGACAAACATCATCATGGCAATGATCAGTCTGCCTGCCGTTGAAAGGGTAGATGTAACTCCTGTTGACAAGCCAACCGTACCAAAGGCACTTACATTTTCAAACATTAGTTCCAAAAATGCCCCCCTGCTTAATTGATGAGAAACCTTGCCAATTTCTGTTTGCAGCAGCAGTATCATTCCAATGGTAATTACAAAAAAACTGATCATGATGAGGCTGACAGCTTTGGCAATACTTGCATCAGATATCCTCCTGTAAAAGATTTGTGGGGATCCATGCCCGAAAAACCGGGACACCCCAAAGATAATCATGGTTGCAAAGGTTGTAATTTTGATTCCACCACCGCATGAACCCGGCGCCGTGCCGATGAACATCAAGATGATGGTTAAAAGCAAGGTTTCATTGGTTAATTGACCAATTTGAACTGTATTGAAACCGGCAGTCCGGGCATTGACAGACTGAAAAAAAGAAGCCAGAAATTTATAGGGTATTGTCATCTCCTTCAAAGTGTTATTCCATTCTAATAAAAGGAATGCTGCCGTACTGATAAAAAGGATTATTACGGTGACGGAAAGAACTAACTTTGTATGCAGGCTTAAGTGGGAAAACGATCTCCTGGAAAATAACAAATTTTTTATTTCAGAAAGAACAACAAAACCGATGCCGCCAAGGATAATCAAGGCGCTGATGGTAAGATTCAATATCCAGTCATGGGTATAGCCTGTAAAACTGCCCTGAAAAAGCGAGAAACCAGCATTGCAAAACGCACTGACAGAGTGAAATACAGAATAAAAAATTCCCATTCCTGTTGTTTGCTCGGAATAAAAACGGGAAAATAATACCACGGCACCCAGGGACTCAATCACCAGTGTAAATAAAATTATGTCCTTAATGAGAGACAGCGTCCCTTTCCCCTGACTTAAGTTGTATGTATCCCGAAGCAATATTTTGCTTGTAAGGCTGACTTTTTTTCCGATTGAAAATAAAAAGATAGTTGATAAAACCATAATACCAATACCACCCACCTGGATCAGAATAAGGATAACTATTTTTCCAAAGAGGGTAAAGGTCCCTGGGATATCAACTGTTGTCAACCCTGTAACACAGACTGCAGATGAGGCGGTAAACAGGGCATCAACAAAATGAAGATCTAGGTTTGTAGAAACAGGTAAACACAACAAAAAAGTCCCAAAGGCAATAAGAGTTGCATAACCGATTATCAAAATTCGGCCCGGTGAACTTAAAAAGGATCTTTCCCATTTGCTTATAAATAATTTCATATAAAGTCCGAATGTGACAAATTTATTTTGATACCTAGGACTAAGTAGTTTAGCATCTGTTCCCCGTACTTATAATGAAAAGGTATGAATTTCGGGGAAATTGATGATGGGCAACCTAATGGTAAAACATGAGCCGCTGCCCTCCTCACTTTTGGCTGTGAGGGTTCCACCGTGCTTGGCGATAATCCCCTGGGATACGCTTAATCCCAGGCCGGTTCCCTTGCCTTTGGATTTTGTGGTAAAAAACGGATCAAAAATAGAAGGCAGAATATGCTTTGGAATCCCTTGCCCATAATCAATCACACTTACCTTGACTGAATCTCCTGTTTCTCCGGGGGCTCCGATTACCTGTATTTTCTTTCCTTTTTTTGATGCATCCAAAGCATTCAAAAGCAGGTTGACAAAAACCTGCTGAATTTTCTGGGCATCCCCGTGTATCTTTGGAAACTTTTCAGGAAACCGAAGATCAACCTGAATACCTGAAAATCGGATCTGATTTTCCAAAAGATGCACGGTGTCTTTGAGCAGAATAGATAAGTCAACAGATTCCATGGTGGAGGTACTCTCCCTCGCAAAGTCCAGAAGATTACGAATAATTTTTTTTGACCGATCGGTCTCTGCTGCAACATCCTTGAGCATCTCAATTATCTCCTCTTCCGAAAAATCATGATAATCTTCCAGCAGTACGTGAATTGTCAGCATGATATTGTTCAAAGGATTATTAATTTCATGGGCCACGCCTGCGGTAAGCGTTCCGATGGCTTTCATTTTATGGGTCTGAATCAGAACGGCTTCGCGCAGATCAATCTCTTTAATCATTTCATTGATTGCAACGGCAAGATCAGTGAATTCATCACGGATCTTGCGCCGGGGGAGGATGGGTCTGAAATCCCCCAAAGCGATACGTTTGGCATAGCTTGCAAACCGGTTGAGCGTTGAATAAAGTCGGCTCACAAGCAGGTAGGTATTGATGGCAAGAAAAACCAACAAACCCAAAATGGAATACAGATGAATCTGCCGGGACCGGTTCAGGGTTTTTTCAAGGGTCTTTTTTTCAAGGGATATCATGGTATGGGCAGAGGTCAATATATCTTTACCGTAACCTCTTAACTTCAATTCAGTTTCTTTTGAAAAAGATGTGGCATGAAAATCGGCTTGGCTCTGCTGTTCCCCCTGATACAATTGTTCAAGAAGAGCTTTATAGGCACCGATTTTGGTAAAGATTTCCTGGCGTGCCCCCTTACCTCCCAAAAGTTCTGAAAACTCTTCTGATTCTGTGATAAAAATAGATTCTGCCAGATGAATGTTTTGTATGGCATCATTGAGATTGGTACCATATAAAAAATAGTTTTTTTCATACCGCCTTGCCTGTTGTATCTCCGATGAAAAATCATTCACAAACTCCAGAAATTTCAATCGCTTTTCTACCTGGTTATTGTTCAGTGTCAGCACCAAAACCATGACCAGGGCAAACAAAAATACCAACACATTCCCCAGGAAGATCTGCTTTCTTACGCTGAAATGCCGGCGGGATAAAAGGGCCTTCTGGGCAGAATCGATGTCAGCCATGTGATCATACACAGTTTGGACGGTATCTTTTAGGTTCCGGTTCATCATTTTTTATTCCCAAAATGGAAGGGGGGATTTCCGGCATGTTTCTATTCGCTTACCAGGCTGTGATCAAATTGTATTGAAAACCCCAACGCTTTGGCTGCCTTTGCAATAACCTTTCTCAAATCATCGGGTTTAAACGGTTTTGCAATGAAATCAAAGGCCCCCTTTTCCATGGATTCCCTGGCAAGAGAAATCATGGCATAGCCTGTAATCATAATGATTTTGGTCCTGGGGTATTTTTCATGAACCAGATCCAATACCTGCATCCCGTCCATGCCATCCATATAGATATCTGTCACAACGATATCAAACTCTTTTTCGGCAATTCGTTTCACGGCAAGCGCAGGATCCTGAAAAACCTCCACGTTGCAGCCAATTTTCCCAAGGGCAGGCTTCAAACGTTTTCCAACAATGGCCTCATCATCTAACAAAAGAATTTCCAGCGGTTTGGACATTATAGTCTCCTTTGTCTCATTTGTGTTTCGTATCATACCTTTTCCAAGCTATCAATGCATAAAAAACAGTATAGCTCCGGCCGAATCAACGGCTACTCAGGGCAGCCTCGGCTATCATATCCTTATCCCAGTGAACCTCCAGATATCCAATCCCTTTGACATGACTGGCAATTTCTTTGATGGCCTCAACCTTTTTTAATTTTTCCCGTTTCACTGAACTGGTTGTCACAACAACCGTGCCATTTTGTGCATGTACATGGATATCTGTCAATGATTTCAATAGCGCATTTTTTACCCTGGCCGCAAGGGCCTGGTCCTCCAAATTATTTTTAGAATAGGTCATGGCCTTGAATCTTGGGAATCCCAGTGTCGTTGTCAGGGTATTGATGGCCTCATCAATCCTGATCTGATCCAGGTTGATCACCATATCATATAGTCCCGGGTCTGCCTCTTTTCTGTTAAAAGCGGCCATGGACCACTTTTCCCTATTTCGTTCCTGCCGGGAAATCTCTTTTTTGTCTCTTTCCGATTGTGAGACTGAATCATACCCGCCAATCAACCGCACCTTCAGAACATGGGATACAACCATCACATAAAGATGTGCTGAAAGCCCCCAGCAGACACACCGGTCGTTCACAAGCTGCTCCAAAACTTCCAGTTCAACGCAGGACAGGGAATAATGCCACCATTTTGCCGATATTCGTTTCAGAATGGAGGGCTTAATATTCATGGCGTCGCTTAATTTTTTTCTTTCAAGAATATGCGTATCCGCTATTTTATTCAGAAATTGTTCGTTAAGCGTTGTGTAGGAAAGCTTTTGAGCAATTTTTTGTGCAATTACTCGTTCAGGTTCCTTGTTTTCCGATGATAAAATAAGTACAGGCATGCGTTTCTCCTTTTATTTAAGGCCTGGGGCAAAATATTACCCAACTATACTGCGTTAGCAGGAACTGGTAATCCGGTATGCACCTCAAGGTTATGGATGCCTATATTTTCCCTTTGATACCTATCCAGAATTTTCTTAAATTTGACCGCATGTGCTTGTTTTTGTGCTGCATAAACCAATAGGTTACCGTATTCACAAGTAACCCCAACCCCGGTAAAGCTCTCGACCAGCGATGCCTTTACATTGCAGGCCAGGCATAAATCCCTGGCTTGTCTGGTACGGTCGCTGGTGGATTCAAATGCTTTTTTGGAAGCGCTTTGACAAATAAAGTCAACGGCATCTTCTTTGGAAAGCTTGTCAATGCAGATCACCAAATCGTAAAGTGAAGCGTCGTTGGGGTCTGTACTGTATATTTTTTTTGTCCATTTTCTTCGCTGGGCATCATCTTCCATAATCCTTGCCCGGGCCTTTTGCTCGGAAAACCCCTCTTTAATTTTCCTGGCCACACGACTTTCCAGGTTAGCCATGATTCTGACCTTGAGGGCATGGGGGAGACGATTGAGAAGCACGTGCCCGGCCAAACCATGATAAACAATATTTCCACCGGCTACCATCTCGCTCAAAGTTGACCGGATATAGGCCAGATAAATTTCTTTGGTGTGTCTGTACCCCTCAAAAACGCCAGGTGCATCATGGATTGCTTTTTCCAGGGTTTTCCGGGGAATATGAAACCTGTCGCTTGTTTTAAAAAGCAGATCCCGGCTGAAAAGATCATATCCAAGTTTTTCAGCCACCTTTTCAGCCACTGCTTTTCCCATGGAGTACGATCCACGGGAGATGGTAATAATAGCCATTTGTATAGCTCCTTTCGTTAAACACCATAGAACAGATATATCATGGTAATCATAACTGCCAAAAATAGGATGCTTACCAGAGATCCCGCCTTGATAAAGTCGATGGTCCTATATCGACCCGGCCCCATGTAAAGAGCATTGACCTGATGGGTGGGAAGGACAAAAGAATTGCTCGTGGCAAGCCCCACCACCAAAGCCGCCATTCTCGGGTCTGCATGGGCAGCCAAAGCCATATTCACCACAAGAGGAACCAGCAACACTGTGGCCCCCACATTGGAAATCACCAGGGTAAACAGGGTGGAAAGAATCCCGATGACCGTCAGCAGAACAATCGGTTGTACATCCCCGATGATGTTAAGAATGGAAGCTGCTATCCAGGCCGCCGTGCCGGTTTTCTGGGTGGCAATGCCCAATGGGATCAAACCTGCCAGCAAAAATATGGTCCGCCAGTCAACAGACTGATAGGCCTCGTCTATGCTCAACACCCTTGTCATCACCATCCCGAGAGCCCCTGTCATCAAAGCCACGGACAACTGAATATCAAATACCATGATCATTACCAGGGACAGAACCAGCCAGCCGCTTGCCCATAAGGCCTTTTCAGGCCTCATATCTTCTAAATCCGAGGGCAGACTGAACAGCAATCCACCCTCTTCTTGCAGGACTTCCAAACGTTTCCATGTTCCGTAAAAACTGATAACATCCCCGGTCTGAAGGACGATATCATCCAATTTTGCTTTGTAGACATCCTCCTGACGGTGTATGGACATAGGAGTAACCCTAAAACGGTCATTAAAATTGTTCATTCCCAAAGGCCTGCCTGAGAACTGAGACCTTGGAGAAACAACCGCTTCCACCATTCCGGAGGTGTCGGCTTCAAACTCTTTGCCATAATATTCAACGGTCTCTTTGAGCTGCATCTCTTCCGCAGTCGCCAATCTTTGCACATCCCTTTTTTCTCCCCATACCACCAAATCCACATTGGATCGGATTTCAGTGTCCGGAGAAGGGGACAAAGTTTTATAATCAGGGGGCTCGGTCAAAGCAAGGATACTGACCAGATAGCGGCGGTGGAGATCATCAACCCTTACCGTATCCCGATAATCCATATAATCATCGGAGGTTGTCAGCTCATAAAGACAATTTTTTCGGGTTCCCGGCTCATCTGATGAATCCCAATCGCATGTCTGCTCTGTCACCTGCTTTTCAGATAGATCCGCCTGGGGGAACATAAATTTTCCCAGAAAAATAAAACACAGAATACCGCTCGCGACCAGGGCAAGGCCGATGGGGGTTACATCAAACAGGCCAAAGGGCTCAAGATGAAAGGGCAATAGAAGGTCATTTAAAAGAATCAGAGGGGAACAACCTACCAGGGTAATGGTCCCCCCGAGAATGGCACTGAACCCAACCGGCATCAGCAAGCGGTTCAAGGGTATTTTCTGCACCTTGCTGATCCGTTGAATGGCCGGTAAAAAGAGTGCGGCCGCACCGATGTTCTGCATAAAACTTGAAATCACGGCCACGGTAAATGAAATGGCCACAATAACGCGCGAAGTACTCTTGCCGGCAACCGCCAGAACCGGTTTGACCAGTTTATTTATCATTCCGGTCTTGTCAAGACCAGCTCCGATAATAATAACGGCAATAATGGAAACCACTGCATTACTGCTGAGTCCCACAAAAGCCTCTTTGGGTGTGACAAGGTGAAGAAGGGGCAGACAGACCATCATAAGGATCGCTACCACATCGACTCTCACCCACTCCACAATAAAAAGGAAAATTGCCACCCCTATCATCACCATCACCATAATCATGTCCGGTGTCAGATGTTCCATATTCTCTCCAGATTTAATATCCTTATCTCATTCATTATTCACCGATCTTTTCAAAGTTTCATCTTTATTATAACCGCCTGGTCACAGTTAACAGGGGACACTCCAGGTTCCCGACCAGATGGCAGAGCCAGTGTTTTCCCTTTCCCCTGCCGGCAAAGGGAAGATCTTCTCCGCTTCCCCAGATAATCGCCTGAAACGAAGGTCTGTCTGCCAGAAATTTCAATAATTCCTGGGAAGGATCTCCAATTCTCAAAGCAGCGCTGGTTTCAATACCTTTTAGGATAAAGCTTTCAGTCAATTCAGCCAATATCATCCCTGTCTTTGTTTCGATTTTTTGAAGCGTCTTTCTTTTGACTCCCGGAAAATCAAAGGACGAAAAAGACATGGCAACAAGCATGAGAAAGGTTACCCTTGCATCCGTACGTGCTGCAAATTCCCTGGCATATGCCAGTGCCCCGGAAAAAACCTGTTCATTTTCAAAAATAATCAACATTTCATGGTTCATGTTGCCTTGCCTCCTTGATTCAGGTGTTACAATAACCATGCCGACCCCGCTAAAATTAGCAAGCAATTGATTTTTCAGCTTTTTTTATATTTTGTTCAACGAGGATAAAACGCAATGAAATGTTGCAGAATGCAACCCAATGATGGGATTGGAAAGGAGACGGCTTGATGAGAATGAGGGGAACGCAATGTTGCAGAATCGAACAGGCGTGTTGTAAAATCGAACGGATCAATCCAATCCGAATTTTTTTATTTTCCGCCACAGCGATGCCCTGTCAATTCCTAGGATTTCTGCTGTTTTTGCCTTGGTATGATTGGTATTTTTCAACAAGTGTGCAATATAATCTTTTTCCAGTTCAACCAGAGTCATCCTATGGTCTTTAGGGCTCTGATAGGCATGCAATTCAAGCTCTGTAAGGTCGGCAGGAAGATCACAGGCCCTGATTTCATGGTCCTGACAAATTGCGGCTGCCCGTTCCAGTATATTTTCAAGTTCCCGGACATTCCCTGGAAAGGCATAACCGGTTAACAATGACATTGCTCTGGACGATATAAAATTGATGTTTCGGTCTGTATTTTGATTCAACCGTTTAACAATATGATAGGCCAGCAGTGGGATATCTTCAGACCGTTCCTTGAGGCAGGGCATTTTTATATTCACCACATTGATACGATAATACATATCTTTTCTGAACCCCCCTGCTGCCACTTCAGCTTTCAAATCCTTTGATGTGGCAGACACCACCCGCAGATCAACCGGTATTGCCCTGTTACCGCCAACGTGCATCAATTCATTTTCCTGGAGAACACGCAAAAGCTTGACCTGCATTGAATGGGGCATTTCTCCTATTTCGTCCAGAAAAATGGTCCCTTTATCTGCAACTTCCAGCAAACCGGCTTGATCACCAACAGCACCGGTAAATGCCCCCTTCTCATGGCCAAAAAGCTCATTATCAAGAAGGGTTTCATTGAAAGCCCCACAATTTGCAGGCACAAATACTCCTTTTGCCCGATGGCTTAATGCGTGTATGGAACGGGCCACCAATTCCTTTCCTGTTCCCGAGTCACCCGTTATTAATACATTGCAATTGGTGGGAGCAATCTGATGAATCAAGGTTTGAATCTCGCGGATTTTAGGACTTTTTCCAATGATAACCGGCAGATCAGAGACTTGATTCTTTACCCGGTTTATTTTCTTGGATTCTTTGTTAACCTGCAGCCGATTAAGGGCCTTTTTAACCGTTTCAAGAAGTTGGTCCGGGGTAAATGGTTTTTCCAGATAGTAAAAGGCCCCTTCCCGTGTGGCCTCAATGGCGTTGTCAATGCTGGCATACCCGGTCATGAGGATAACTTCTGTTGTTGAGAAATGCCTTTTCACATTTATCAGCAGGTCCATCCCGTCCATTCCGGGCATTTTCACATCTGTGACCACCAGATGATAATGATGGGCTTTCATCTGTTTAAGTGCACCCAGAGGATTGGTATAGGATGAAACAATATACCCCTGTTTTTCCAATATTCCCCGCAACCGCTTGAGGGTAATGGGATCATCATCAATGACCATGATTCTTGGCGTCATGCAAATAGCCCTTTTTTAGGACCAGGTAAATTCTAGGCCCTGATCCTGATGGAAGGATACAACCCTTCATTCTCCCCGGTGCTGTAAGGTTGAAGCGTACTATAGGCAATGAACTGTCCGTCCTGGGCATGGCCCCTGCCCTCAGCCTCTCCCTCATCGCAATAGGCCCCGTTTGCTTCCAGAATATGTTCTATCCGCTGGCTGAATGCGCCAACAAAATCCCTGCCCTTTCCTGAAAAGGTCATGCCCCCAATATTTTGTGTTCCTGTAAATTCATTGAGACTGTCAATGGATATTGAATTTAATTTCAAATCTGCCCCAGACCCGATAAAACCCCATATTAAATGATTGTTAGGAATTTCCAGGGGACTTGAGATGTCAATAATTGTATGGGGCATAACAATGCATCCCTTGCCAATTGTCAGTCTGGCATCCTCTTTTCCAAACAGAAAAGAATTAAACCCAACAAAGGTCTTTTGCCCGATTTCAGCATTGATTATTTTTCCCCCATGGGCCGTTACATTCATCCCCACAAGATTGGAATTAACAATATAGGAGTTTTCCTGGGCATTTGATCCGTTTCCCATTTTGGCATTATCAAGATAGGCCCGCTGGGAAATCAATACATTTTCCCCGATTTCGGTTTTGCCTTT
>PIVS01000830.1 GCA_003353855.1 Desulfobacteraceae bacterium | reverse complement strand
TTTCTTCATCTTCGGGTTCCACCGTTTTGTCTGATGTCCGAAATGAACACCTGCTTCCAAAAGTTCTCTAATTGTGATGTAAGCCATTTGTTCTCCAAATTAAATTAATGGTTTTTGTTGCCTTCACCCACTTCATCCCTACAAATCGACTCGATTAAAAGCACCAGATTCCAGGTCCATGGATGTGTGTGTTTATTTATAAAACAAAATCTCAATTCATATATCAAATATAGGCAGGATAATCAATTCATTTTTTAACCCATCCTTTTAGCATTGACCAGCCGGGTATGCCCGGCCAGGTCTTTTATAAAATCAATGCTTTCATATTCAGGATAGGCCTTGCCGATGGATGCCACCGCATCCTTCTGATCAAACCCCATTTCAATGAGGATACGCCCCCCAGGCACCAGTCGCCCCCGGGCACAATCTAAAATAGCACGAATGGAATCAAGCCCGTCCACGCCGCCATCCAGCGCCAGCCTGGGTTCATGCCCTTTAATTTCAGAAGCCAGCGCTTCTATATCCCTTGTGGGAATATAGGGGGGATTGGATAGAATCAGATCAAAAGATTTCCCGGGTCCAACAGCATCAAACCAGGAACCCTGGAAAAATCGGATGGGAGTTGCAGATAGCTTGCCGGCATTTTCAATCGCCGTCTCCAGAGCCACCATGGATAGATCGCAGCCAAAATAGTTATGACCGGGACAGGCCTTGGCCAGGGATATCACAATGGCCCCGGATCCCACCCCAAGCTCCAGCACATTCTTAGCCATGGGCCGGCCTTCACAGGGGCCCAGCAAATCGATGGCGGTTTCAACAAGCACTTCGGTGTCCGGCCTGGGGATGAGCACCCCTGGTTGAACCTGAAAATCAGACTCATAAAAGCCTTTTTCACCGATAATATAGGCAACAGGCTCGTGGGCAACCCGCCTTCTGATCAAGGCTTTAAATCGGCTGAGCTCTTTTTTTTCCAGGGGTCTGTCGTGTTGAAGATATAGATCCAGACGCCTTATACCAAGACTGAAGGAAAGAAGTATCTCAGCGGTGAGCCTGGGACTGTCAACTAAATGGTCTTTGAAATAGGATTCCGTCCAGGGAAGAATCTTGATGATGGTCCAGTCAATCAATCTACCTTAACCCATATCTTTTAATGACTGAGCCTGGTTAAAGATTGTAAGCTCATCGATAATTTCCTGAATATCACCTTCCATAACACTGTCCAGACGGTAAAGAGTGAGGCCGATACGATGATCTGTCATTCTGCCCTGGGGATACTTATAGGTTCTGATCGTGCCGCTCCGGTCCGCGGAACCAACCTGCCTCTTCCTTTCGGCAGCTCTTTTTGCATCTTCTTCCCTGATCTTTGCGTCCAAGACACGTGACTTGAGAACCCCCATGGCCTTGGCCCTGTTTTTGTGCTGGGATTTTTCATCCTGACCGCTGGCCACCACCCCCCCGGCACGATGGGTTATCCTGCCCCCACAGTCAGTGGTATTGACCGACTGGCCGCCGGGACCAGATGCCCTGAATACGTCAATCTTGAGATCCGACGGATTAATTTCAACATCAATGTCCTCGGCCTCGCACAAAACAGCAACCGTC
>PIVS01000829.1 GCA_003353855.1 Desulfobacteraceae bacterium | reverse complement strand
GGGGCAAATGTCACTGTTGACATCAGCGCCTCTGACGGCGGTCATACAGAAATCGTTAATCAGACTCAAAACGGTGGTCAGTGGAACAGGCTTGGTACATATACCTTCGGTACGAGCGGCAGTGTCACCATAACAGCCTCTGATGAAATGTTTGATGCAACAAGAACCGTAAGTACGAGCGCAGATGCCGTCTGGTTCAGGTCTCTTTCCAGCAATGATGCTCCTGAAGCCTTTATTGACGAAATTACGCCAAATTCTGCTGATGTAGGTGAATCAGTTACTTTTACAGGGCATGGTGAGGATTTTGATGGAACTATTAGTTCTTATTCCTGGGATTCCAATCTAAGCGGTCATTTGAGTGATTTAGTTTCTTTTACAACAAGTTCTCTTGCCGAAGGTGTGCATGAGATTTCTTTTTCAGTTCAAGACAATGAAGATGCTTGGTCTGCGATTGCTACGATGACGTTAACAGTGGGGGATGTTCCGGTCAAGATAATTATAGACAACGGTGATCCGGAAACTTCATCCACAGGCACATGGGTTCCCTCAGCCCGACCTGATTGGTATGGTGACAACAGCGTATATTCACGCAATGGTGATACTTATACCTGGACATTCACTCCGTCTGTAACATCTGAATATGAGTTTACCATGTGGTGGACTGATTTCAGCAATAGAAGCGATAATGTGCCAGTGGCTATTGAGCATTATGGCGGAACAGATACAGTCTATATCAATCAGCAGGCTGATGGCGGGCAGTGGAACACTCTGGGCCAATATTATTTTGAGGCTGGATCGGTTTATAATATTACAGTGACTGCCCAGCCTGGCCCATCTAGTACCAGTGCTGATGCGGTTCGGTTCCTGTCTATCGATACCAACCAGCCTCCAACGGCAACAATCTTGTCAATCTTACCGAACCCGGCAGGGAATGGTGAAACTGTCGATTTTAGTGGTCAGGGTGATGATCCTGATGGAAGCATTCATGCCTATTCCTGGAATTCGAATGTTGATGGTCATCTGAGTGATGGCGTATCTTTTTCAACCAACTCTCTTTCCGAGGGTAACCATGAAATTTCCTTCACTGTAATGGATAATGAGAGCAGATGGTCTGCACCCGTAACACAGATACTTATGGTCGGGACGCCTCCACCGATTGCTATTATTGATACTATCGCACCAAACCCTGCTGTTCCCGACACCCCTGTTGCCTTTGAAGGACATGGTCAGGTTGCCCTAGGATCAATAACAGGATATTTGTGGGAATCCAGTATTGACGGAGAACTCAGCACTGATGCTTCCTTTTCGACTTCTTCACTCTCAGTGGGCAACCATACAATGTCCCTCACTGTGTATAATGATGACGGTGATCCTTCTGATCCGGCTACCATGAATATTTCTGTGGTTGCACCGGATATTATATTTGATAACGGTGATTCTGGTACTTCATCCACAGGAACGTGGAGTACTTCCAGTGGACGTTATCCATATGGGACAGCCAGTATATTTGCACGTCCAGAAGCAACTTATACCTGGCAGTTTGACAATCAACCGGCAGGAGATTATGAAGTCTTAATGTGGTGGACGAATTCGGGTACTAGGGGG
>PIVS01000276.1 GCA_003353855.1 Desulfobacteraceae bacterium | reverse complement strand
CATTCGAAACGTGTATTTTTTTTCTTCATACTCTATTTTTATGGGTGTTTCAAATCCGCGATTAAACTGATCCTTGTAACGAATGAGGGTTTCCTTACGATGATTTTCAATAGCATTATGCAACACCCCGGGGTCCACTATAGTAAGGCCCAGTCCCAGGGCTTTGACAGCCGGGTAGAGTGTGGCCACCCGGGCATAGGTGAGCCGCAGGTTAACGGTATCCAGGTTCCGCTCCCGGGCTATCATATATCCATAGCATTTGAGCTGGGCCAGGTGTCTGGGCTGGGATTCAGGCTCATGAGATCAGGGTCGCTCTGGCAGGTTTTAATCTCCTCCACCAGTACCTTGTCTCCACTAACCAGAAGGCCGTCGATTCTCCCGAAAATTTCCAGGTCAAAATCCTGCTTTTCAAGTTTCAGGGAAACAGACACCTATTTTTCATACCCGATTGGGGCAAGGGCCTGGAGCCTACATGCTCCTGGATTCCTTCCATGGCCTTAAGGTTGTTCCACTGGCAGCCACTTATTAAGGGTTGATAAAACGCTTTCCGGTTTGATCGGCTTAATCAGATAGTCATCCATTCCAGCTGCCAGACATTTTTCCCGGGTTCCTTTTAAGGCGTTGGCAGTCAGGGCAATGATGGGCAATTGGCTGTTAAGCACCTCTGATTGACTCCTGCGTATCTCTTTAGTAGCTTCAAACCCGTCTATCACCGGCATTTGTAAATCCATTAGAACAAGATCGAATCGGGTTTCTTTAAGTTTGTAAATTGCATTCTGTCCGTTTTCTGCCGTATCTGAATTATAGCCGAACTTCTTTAGTATTGCTGTTGCCACGGCCCTGTTTACAGCGTTATCATCCACAATCAATATCTGTTTCTTTGTTCTTCTGTTTTCACTGATGGTATGGCCGGTGATTAACTGTGTATTATTTTTATCAGAAATACCTGAGGGAATCTTTGCCTGGCTGGGGGCTTCTGTTTTTCCAGAACTGAATGTTTTATCTGACTTTTTAAGCTCAATGGTAAACCAGAAAGCAGTGCCTGTGCCCTCTTTGCTATCTATTCCGATTTGTCCATCCATTAGCGCTGATAACTTTTTTGATATGGCAAGTCCAAGACCTGTACCGCCAAATTTCCTGGTGGTGGAGCTATCAGCTTGTGCAAACCGTTTAAAAAGCATGTTTTGATCTTTTTGTGAAATACCAATTCCCGTGTCCCGAACTGAAAAGTAAAGCCTGACTGAATTTTTCAACTCTTTTTCCAGACAGCAGGAAACCTCAATTTCCCCTTTGTTTGTAAATTTCAAGGCGTTTCCCACCAAGTTATTCAAAATTTGTCTGATCTTTCCGGGATCCCCTTTAAAAAACCCAGTTAATTCCGGGGCAACCGAGCAGATAAACCCAAGACCTTTATTGGCGGCATGAAATGATGTTGCCGCCTTAAAATCGTCCATCAGGTTCCTTAAATCAAAGTCGATCTCTTCAATATCTAATTTACCGGCTTCAATTTTTGAAAAATCAAGGATATCACTGATAATTAATAAAAGGGAGTTGCCGCTGTCTTTTATTGTTTGGGCGTAACTTTGTTGGAGTTCATCGAGATTTGTATCGGAAAGCAGGTCTGCCATCCCGATTACCCCGTTCATGGGCGTTCGTATTTCATGACTCATATTGGCTAAAAATTCGCTTTTCGCCTTGCTGGCGGCAGCAGCTTTTTTAGCCATTTGGTTTGCTTTGTCATTTGCTTTATTTAACTGAATTATTGATCCTTTTAAATCCCTGCCCATATTGTTAAATGCATCTGCAACCCGCTGGAACTCAGAATCATTTGGCATGTTGAGGGTCACATTCATATCGCCTTTTGCCAGTTTGTCAGAGGCGGCAATCAGATCATCAAGGGGGCGTCCCAGTGCTTTTGCCATTTTTATTGCGACAAATACTGATAGAATAATGCCTGCAAACAAACCAAATAGAGAAATCATCCGGCTTTTTGCAAGAACGGCTTCAATTGCATTATTTGCTGAAGAGGAAATTTTTCGCACGAGACCCGTTAACTTGGCAAGGGAATCCTGGGCATGCTTCCCATAGACAATGGTATTTTTTTCCATGAGAATTGCTGTATCCGATGTGGGATCATCCTCGATGGCTTTTTGGCAGATCAGAACAGAGACCCTGAACTTTTTCACATCTTTAATGAACTTGTCTAAGAGCTTGCTGATTTCATCATTATAACAATATTTTTTAAGATTTTGACTTTCCTTTATTGTTTGAGAAAGTATAGAGGCGGATTGATCAGCAGACTCTATTTCCCTGATCAGATAGAGGTTATAAAGGCGTTTACCTTCATCAAAGCTTTCATTTATTTCCGCAAGCATATCCATCATGTAAAATTGATATTTGATCACTTCGATTGGTTCTTTTATGGAGATCATGCTGACTGTGGGGACAAGCCCCACAAAGATTGTGACCAGTATCATGGCAGCCAGGCCGAAAAAACGAACCTGTTTAAAGGACAGCCTCATATCTTTTATTTAACCCAAAGGTATAAATTTTCAGAAACATCATCAGCACCATAAAGGGGGAAGCTGCTGTTTACATTCAAAGGTTTGCCTGCAATTTCTGAAAGTGCTATCCCAAACTGATATTTTCCTCCAACGGCAAATGCAACATCATCCCTATATCCTGTATCCAGCGCTCTTTGGAACTCTATTGTCCATTTACCATTTTGCCAATTACCTTTTGCCTTTATATCGGCTCTGCTTCCCTTGGGCTGCCTGGTCATGAACTCTGAAATGATATCCCCTTTATATTCAATGAAGATGTCTCTTGAGTATGCAGCAATTCCCTTATCTGCTATTCTCTGGAGGTAGAGTGTGTTTCCGGTTTTATTTTTAATCGGTTTACTTTTTCGGGTCTCATAGCTGCTTAAAATGTGTTTTTTATCATCGGCAAAACCAGAAGGGTCTGTGCGGCAAGCCTTCCAAAACCATAGATCAGCCTCATGGCCCTTCTGTGAATAAACGCTCAGGTCAACATGGTCATCAGTCATATTCCATTTAAAAACAAAGCAGTCCTCTCTGTCCGGCCCTAGATCATACATCTCCGTACTCTTGTTCCAATATAAGGATTTATGGGTTCTTGATTCATCCTTGTCCGGGAATTGCACCAGAAAAAAGATCATTTTATCATTGCGAAGGGCTTTAATTTCCACGTCAACATTGGCCAGATCTGCATGTGTTGTAATAGCATCTATACCCTGCCAGGCAGTATCATCGCCAAAACCGTCAATGGTTGGCAGATCCATTTCTGTTTTAATGGCTGTTATTGTTTGATCTGAAAAAACAGGACGATGGATGATTGAAAATAGAACTACACAAAGAATAATCATTGTCTGCTTTTTCATTTTTCGATAGGCCTCGCTATTATCTGATCTGTGTGATTTTACGATTGAATCAATTTAATGCTCCTATATACCTTTTATCATATTTTAACTCAATTTGGTATCCAGAGTTGGCTTCTCTTCAAGGCGTTTGAGTTTTGCAAGATACCGGTATGCAGGAGGGCGGCCAACGCAACCTCATGGGGTGCCGGTATCCTGAAAAGTGGGGGGGCAGGGGAATGGACTGGGTCTCCACCTGCATGGTCATGGCGGAGGCTGTCACCCTGCTGGATGCGGCAAGGTCCGTGATATGGAATCGGATGCGGCCGAGGCCGAAGCTTTTGATGAAAAGATTTTTGAATAAATTTCTTTTATTAAAGAAAGAAGTTTCACCTGGGTGATTTTTCTATGAATCACCCAGGGAACTCCTTTAACTGACACGGGTTTTATTGTTCATCCCTTAACACCCGTCGTAAAATTTTACCCACATTGGACATGGGGATCTCATCCCTGAATTCAATTTCTTTTGGCCGTTTGTACCCGGCCATGTTTTCTTTACAAAATGCACTAATTGCTTCCTGGGTGGCTGTTTGACCAGCCTTTAGCTTGATAAAGGCTTTAACTTTTTCCCCGCTTTTTTTATCGGGTATGCCAATGACAGCGGCCAGTTCAACCTTGGGGTGGGTAAAGAGGATGTCTTCCACATTCCTGGGATAGACATTAAAGCCCCCCACCAGAATCAGGTCTTTTTTCCGGTCTGTGATGGTGATATAGCCGTCTTCATCAATATGGCCGATATCGCCGGTGAGAAAATAGCGTTTCCCGTCAATGTGAACAAACACCTCCGCATTGGCTTCGGGTCTATTCCAATAGCCCTTCATGACCTGGGGACCGCAAGCCGCGATCTCTCCGTCTTCTCCTTTGGGCATCTCTTTTGTGGAATCGTCAATATCAAGGATTTTCATGTCTGTGTCAGGAAGGGGGAATCCAATGGAGCCGATTTTTCGGGTCTCCTTAAAGGTGGGGTTGGCACTGAGGGCCGGAGAGGTTTCCGTGAGACCATAGGCCTCAAAAATGATGGAACCGGTCTTGTCTTCAAAGTCTTTACACACCTCCGGGGGCAGGGGGGCTCCTCCGGAAAAACATCCCATAAAGGAGGATACATCGTACTTATCTAAAAGGGGATGGTTGGAAAAGGCCACAAACAGGGTGGGGACCGCTGACATAAATGTGGGTTTGTATTTGGCTACTGCCTTGAGAACATCTGTAAAGGGGGGCTTGCCAGCCCTGGGGTCGGGGATACAGACTATTTTAGCCCCGATGAGGCAGGCCAGGAGCAGGGCACCGGTGAGCCCAAAGCTGTGGTACCAGGGCAGCACCCCCAGAACGCAGTGGTAATCTCCTTCGTGGAGTTTTTCAACAGGTCCGCCCTGGGTGTGGACAAATCGTCCCCATTCATAGCAGGCCATGGCATTGTGGGTGAAGTTTGTATGGACCAGTTCCGCACCCTTGGGAAGTCCTGTGGTGCCGGCGGTATACAGCATCACGGCTGTGTCATTCTCCGGGTCAATGGAAATTGAGGGGGGTACAGGTGATGCGGCAGCCACCACATCGTCAAATTGGAAATGGTCCGGGGCGATCTTATCTGCCTTGGGAATCTTTCCCAGAAGGCTGCCCAAAAATCCCTGCACCTTGGGCAAATAGGATTTGATGTTGCAGACCACAATGGTTTTAACCTGGGTTCCCTGGGCAGCTTTGACTGCATTTGGATAAAATAGCTCATGGTCCATGCAGAAAACTATTTTGGATTCAGAATCCTTTAGCTGATGATTCAGCTCAGGAGCGGTATAGACCGGGTTGCAGTTCACAGCCACAGCACCGGTCTTAAGAATACCAAAGAAAATTTCAGGAAAATGGGGCAGGTTGGGGAGGAAAATCGCCACTTTATCACCTTTTTTTATCCCTTCTTTTTCCAGGAAATTGGCAATGCGATCCGCAGTATTTTTAACCTGGGCATAGGTCTTTGTTGCCCCGTTGAAAACGGTAAACACATGATTTGGAAATTTTTTTGCTGAATTGTCCAGCAGGTCAAACAGGGGCATTTTATAGTCCAGTAGTTCATGGGACACACCATCGGGCCAATAGGGGGTTTTCCACGGGTGTTCGTTCATGTTTTCCTCCTTAAAATTATTGCTAAATTATATGATACCTCTGTCCATTGCCATGGCAAGTCCTGCCCCATATGGGTTTTCAAAAAGCCGGTAACCGTTCGTCGGAATTTTTATGTTTGTGCTGGCTGTCGTTTTTTACTAAACAAATGATTAATAATATTATGTAAATTTACTGGGAGTTATCATTATAAATAAGGAAAATATTATGGGTTGTCAATTCTTAAAATATGGAAAATCTTTGACACAGGGAATGGAAAACATTACATATTATCAATAGCCCTCCCGTTTTCTGCAATATTTAAGGCAATTAAACCACAATCTTTAATTTTTTGTTAATAGAAGTATGAAATAGATTCCAAAAGCTGAAATATGTACCCGATCCAGATCGGGTCAGAATATTCTTGAAATAAAATATGGTATTAAAATGAGGTGATGGAAATGACGTTGGGATGGAAGATTGCTTTTTACAGTGGATAATGGAGAAGACGAAGTTTATATAAAATCAGTTGTTCATAGACTTTCCCAGTCTCAATATCACCAATATATTTTTCTTTTCCCAG
The DNA here is from genome assembly GCA_003353855.1 of Desulfobacteraceae bacterium. Taxonomy (GTDB): domain Bacteria; phylum Desulfobacterota; class Desulfobacteria; order Desulfobacterales; family Desulfobacteraceae; genus NBML01. The sequence goes on along the minus strand of PIVS01000276.1, from coordinate 399 downwards.
GGGCTTCCAGGGATATTTTTTATGTTCCAGGATAACCAAAAAACCACCTTTTGAAGCAATACTACTGGTGAACTCCAACGTGCAAAAATTTCGGTCAGCAACCCAGGCATCATTGGGCATGACGGTTTCCAACACACTTGATAAAAGAGATCTTTCTCGGGCAGCATATCGAACCAATTCTGCTGAGGTCTGCGGTTCAATTCCGTTGATCTTATTGTAAAGGGACGTAGTCGAAACGCCTATTTGGTCTTTTGCCGCATGCTAGGCTGCATTTATCAATGGGCGACTCTGGCAGACTACTTGAGACATGATGTCAAAAACACTGGAAAAAAGCAGATCTTTTGTATATTGTTCCTGAGCGGTAGTGTCGAACCATTGATCCAACTGTTCAGGATTAAA
>PIVS01000275.1 GCA_003353855.1 Desulfobacteraceae bacterium | reverse complement strand
GAATCCATCTGCCTGAATTGCTGAATGATGGACAAATAAATCTTTGCCGCCATCCTGCTCAATAAAACCAAAACCCTTTGCATCATTAAACCATTTTACTGTACCTTCAGCCATGTTCTATTACTCCTTTGGATGGGTTCCTTAAGGAACCGCTGTTTATATAGCCGAGGCATCATTTGATACGTCGACTGGAAGTCTGGATATCCACTGGGTATCCAGACCAATCGGTTATTGCTGTGCACTCCTGCGTCCGCTGCTTCTGCCGGCGGACGCCAGGGAAAAAACACCGCTGTGCTGGGCTTTTCTTCGCCCTGCCGCGGGTTTTTTTCTTTTGGGCATCTGCCGTGTAAAACGTTCTTTTTTCTCTTCAACCAGGTCTTCTCTTGGATCATAGACAAACCCTGGGGTTTCTTCCCGGCGAATCTTTGTGCCCAGGGTGCGCTCAATGACAGATACCATTTTGCTGTCTTCCCGGCCGGCAAAGATGAATGCCTGACCTGTGTGTGCCGCCCGTCCTGTGCGCCCTGTGCGGTGGGTATAGGCTTCAGCTGTATCCGGCACATCATAGTTGATGACATGGGAAATTCCCTGGACATCAATGCCCCGGGCAGCGATATCTGTGGCAACCAAAATTTTAAAAGTGCCGTCCTTAAAGCCGTTCAGCGCCTGCTGGCGTTTCTGCTGGGAAAGATTGCCCTGGATGGATGCCGCACTATAGCCTGCTTTCTGTAATTGAAGCGCCAGGCTTTTTGCCTTGTGTTTGGTACGGGTGAATACCAGGGTGCTTGTCATTTCCTTCTCCTGGATGATGTTCTTGAGTAAGGAGGTCTTCCGTTTTTTTGCCACCTGAAACAGAACATGGGAGATGGAACGGACCGGCCTGGTGTGGTTTATCTGCACGGTTGCCGGGTTTTTTAATATGCTTTCCGCCAAATGGCGGATCTCTTTGGGCATGGTGGCGGAAAAAACCAGGGATTGACGTTTTGTGGGCAGCTGCTTGATGATCCTGCGGATATCAGGCAAAAATCCCTTGTCAAACATATGGTCTGCCTCATCAAGAACCAGGGCTTCAACAGCCCCTAAGGAAAATGCCCTGTCATTCAGGAGGTCAAGCAGGCGGCCGGGGCAGGCAACAATAATTTCCACCCCATTCCGGATTGCTCTGATCTGGGGGTGCTTCCCCACACCACCGTAAATGGAAATGCTGCGCAAACCCGTCTGTTTTGCCATTTTGCTGATGTCATCATTGATCTGTTCGGCCAACTCCCTGGTGGGAGCGACAATCAAGGCCCGTACTTTTTTACGTGGGCCGTCCAGAAGCCGCTGGAGCAGGGGTAGAACAAAGGCTGCGGTCTTGCCGGTGCCGGTCTGGGCCAGGCCAAGGATATCCCGACCTTCAAGAATCGGGGGAATTGCTTGTTTCTGTATCGGTGTTGGGGTGCTAAAGCCGCAGGCATCAATGCCGGCGATTATTTTGGGGTGGAACTTAAACTCATTAAAACTCATTAAAACTCCTATGTATTACGTGATGATCGGCCGGGGTATATCCTCGGGTTCCTCGATCTTGCGGATGCATGCAATCCGCTGGTAATTCATTTATTTGATTGATGAAATGGTTGAACAGGATATATTTAAGGCATCAGGGGCAATCGGCAGGTCATGGTCCGGGATAATCTCTGTTGCAGCATAATGTGTTATGACATACGGTGTCATAGGGTTTCTCCTGTTTATTGAATCAGCAGAAACTTCGACCGCAACGAACGATGCTTGGATAAGCAGCGAGGTTAACGAGGACAACCTTGAAGGAAAATTTGATTCTACTTTTTATAAAGCTGGTCGATAGAATACACTATTGTACACAGATTGCAAGGAAAATAAATAAACGGCGCTAAACCCCAAGAAACAACAGAAGGTTGGAATACTCTCACAAAAAAAGTATTGACGGCAAAAAGAAAAAAGTGTATAGGTGTCCTATGATTCAAATTACCCGTTTTCTTGAGTATCGGATCTCGAAAAAAAACTCAACTCACTTTCACTATTAAGCCATGTTGCTGCTGTAATCGATTCTTAATTCATATTGTGTGTATTATTATTTAGAAGCATCGAAAATACCGGAAATCAGTATAAAGTCATACTCACTCCGGGTAATTTATTTCTTGGGAATTCCCTATTCGAGCTTTACAACAAGAGGATATCTTTAATTATCAGAGCTTTGGGTTTCGTTCAAGGTGTATCAGGATTTTAACCACACGAATACATGAAGTATTTTGCGGATTTTAATTTTGCTGCAACCTAAAAATTGAGCCAAAAGACAATTATTAGAGATGGCCACAAACCACAAGCCAAAGAAAGGATTACGCTATGAGCCATCACACAACAATTAATGATTACAACGTTGTTATTATCAATCACATCATCCGCCAGGTACCGGGTCAAACGCCTCTGCAACCGACCGCTACCGACAAAGATGTTGAGAAAGCTTTAAAAATCGCCTTTTTGGCGCAATGGCCTACGTCACATCCGGGTGTTACTCTCCCCGGTGGCCACATTGCTTTCGGTTACTTCGGACCGTTTTCCGAACTCCAGCAGGGTCAGGTTCCCCCCAGTGTAGAAGCCGTCGTCAAGCAGGATTTTAAAAACTGGGAGGTGCCGACGGACGGTGGCGTCGTCGAACAGATCTGCAGAACGATAACGACTAATTTATTCTCGACAGGCGGCCAGGCAGGGCAGTTTACTGGTACGACACCAAGCGGACCTAATGTTGATATTGACTGGTTGTGTCTTGCAGGCCTTGGCAGTACAACCGACATCGTATACGTCTTTGCTGCCGCGACTCATGTAGACATCGGATAATAGAATTTACGGTCAACGACTTTGTATCTCTTCGGTGTTTGACAAAAAGGTTGCCCCGGAATAAGCAAGGCCTGATTTACAGGGTTGGGGAAACTGTTGAACACCGAAGATCAAGGAGTGCCTTCATGTCTGTATCCCCCTTCAGGCCGGAAAATTTTGGAGAAATACTTTCTCTTAGAGCTGAGGAGCAGCCCCACGATGTTGCTTATGTATTCATAGACGAACTTTCACTGGCGCCAGCAACGTTGACATACGGCGAGTTGGACAATTTGGCCCGACAAATTGCAAATTCACTCCATGAACAATGTCAACCGGGTGACCGGGTCTTGCTTCAGTTTCCGTCATGCCTGGACTTTATTGCCGCTCTGTTTGGTTGCTTCTATGCTGGAATCACCGCTGTACCAGCCTATCCGCCAGCACAGCGACATATCCACCGCCTGCAATCAATCATCTCGGATTCCAGTCCGGTCCTCGCCTTGACAACCGCTGCTGTGGCATCAAAAATCCGGAACGAATCTGCGACAATGCCTGAACTTGCCGGCATTCCATTATTGACCGTTGATACTATGGCAGAGAACGTTCAGGGTGACCGGCACAGACATGAGGTTTATGGGGATGCCGTGGCGTTTTTGCAATATACATCGGGTACGACGGGCTCCCCCAAAGGGGTTATGATCACACACACAAACCTCATTGAAAACCAGCGTATGATTAAATCTGCATTTGGACACAACCGGGATACAATCGTTGCAGGTTGGCTGCCTCTGTTTCATGATATGGGTTTGGTGGGGAACGTACTGCAACCACTTTACCTCGGTGTAAAATGCATCCTTATGTCTCCGAGTTCGTTCATTCAACGGCCTGTGAGATGGCTCAAAATGATCTCCGATTATCGCGCAACGTCGAGTGGTGGACCTGATTTTGCTTTTAGATATTGTGTCAGAAACATCCGTCCCAAACAAATGTCCGGAATTGATCTGAGTTGTTGGAAGGTTGCCTTCAGCGGATCTGAAATGGTTCGAGCGGAAACGCTCCAGGAATTCACTAAAATGTTCCTCAAAAGCAAATTTTCCGGCAGAGCCTTTTACCCCTGCTACGGTATGGCCGAAGCAACTTTGCTGATCACCGGGGGATTGCCAGGTAGTCATACGAAAACGACAATGGTCAATCCGGATTATCTGACCGAGGGCCGATTCGATCCAAGCCGGACCAAAGATGATCGGGCTTTGTCATTTGTCAGTTGCGGACAAACCTGGCATGGAGCATGTGTAAGAATCATAGACCCAGAAACATTCGCAATTTGCGAAAATGGGGTTATTGGAGAAATATGGGTATCAGGCAGCAATGTGGCGACCGGGTACTGGAATCAAACAGAGGCTTCAAAATCTTTATTCGAGGCTAGGATTTCCGGTTCGAAGGAAGGCCCGTTCCTGAGAACGGGGGATCTGGGAGTGATATATGACGGTGAACTTTGGATAACCGGACGACTTAAAGACACAATTATCATACAAGGACAAAATTTTAATCCCACCGACATCGAGCGGGTTGTACAAATTCAGAGCTCCATATTCGGCCAATATAGCTGCTGCGTGTTCTCGGTTGAGATTAACGGCTACGAGAAGGTTGTCGTTGTTCAGGAAATTGCACGATCAGAAGCGCAAAAGCATAGCTTTGAGGCAGCGTCGGGAGATATCCTGGAAACGGTAATGGAACAGTTTGGGTTGAGTGTTTATTCTATTCTATTCGTACAGCCAGGAAGTCTTTTGAAAACCTCAAGCGGGAAAATTCAGCGAAGCAAGTGCCGGAAAAAATACCTGTCCGGCGAGTTTCAATCTTATCCGCCCAAAACAGGAGAACATTTAAATGTATAAGAAAAAACAGATTATTGACCGTGTGTCGCCGAGTGAGGCCGAGATTAGGACGATGATAGTGGGATACCTTGCAGGGGAATTGGAAATCGAACCCAATGCGCTCGATGTGGATACGACTTTTGTACGTAACGGTGTCAGCTCACTCACCGCTGTAGGCATGACCGGCGTTCTTGAGGATCGACTTAGGATACCCTTAGACAAGAACTTGCCATTTGAATATCCCACCATAAAAAAGTTGTCCATATTTTTGGCAAACCGTTGCGACGATCTTCGCTAATATGTAGTCGTTTATCCGGCAAGGTAGTTAAGCTGATTTTGGGCATATCTCACCGGGAATCCCGTTAACAGCTAAAAAATCAATTCCAATAATCAACTGCCGGAATTTGGGAAACCTCTGGTTTACTGCCGGGACTAAATGACATTTGCTCGCTATTTCGATACACATTACCATGTGTGAATCCTATTGCTCAAACACCTCTATAATCATTTGGCAGGCCATCTCACTGCCCCCCTGTTTTTTTTGAATATAATCTTGGGCTTTTTGTTTTAACCTGGACTTATCAACCGGTGTTTCAAGATGGCTGACCATGGTTTTGGCGACCTCCCGGCTGTCCCTGCATTTGGTGACAATCCCCTTCTCGAAAATACCTTCTCCAACCCAGGTGAAATCATCCAGGTAGGGGCCGGTTATGGCGGGGGTTCCCAGGACAGCCGGTTCAATAAAATTTTGTCCGCCCAAAGGAAGCAGGCTGCCTCCCACAAATACGGTGGAAGCAATGCCATAGGCAGATCGCAATTCCCCGAAGGTATCCCAGAGGATGATGCCGGGGGTTGTGACCGGTGCTGTTAGCTGCGACCTTAAATGGAAGGAAAAACTTCCTTGGTTCAGTTTTTTCTTCCAGGCATTTATCCTGTACATGTGCCTGGGAAAGATGGCCACTGTCTGGCATGGATATTTGGTAAGCAATTGTTTCAGAATAGCCAGAACCTGGGTTTCTTCCTGCCTCCGGATTGAGGCCAGGATGGACAGGGGGATCTCTTTTGAGATTATTTTTTCCAGAGCAGTCAGTTTTGAATCGTCGTCAATCCCTCTTTCCATGAGATCAAATTTGATATTGGACATGGTGGTGATTCTGGCCTGGTCAAAGACTTGAGCATATCTTTTTGCATCCAGGGGAGATGTGGCAAGAATATTGTCTGGTGACAGTCTTGCCCATAAAAATCTTGTCAATTTATAATGCCGGGCGCTTTTCTTGGACAGGCGAGCATTGATAATGAAAATTTTAGTGTGGTTCTCCTTTAAATAGTGGAGCAGACCAGGCCAGATTTCGGTTTCAAGCAAAACCATTACCCTGGGGTTGACCCGGGTGACAGCCCCCTTAATGGCCGATGGAATGTCAAAGGGAAACCAGTCAAAATCACAGTCTATATTTGGATTGATCTTTTCATTGGCCAGGCCTGATTTCAAAATTTCCATGCCCTGGGAAGTGGTGGAGGTGATCAGAATTTTTGTTTTTTGTTTTGGTTTAAGAGCTGTGAGCAGGGAGAGGGCGAGAAATGCCTCACCCGCCGATGCCGCCTGGATCCAGATATCAGCCTTTTTTAGGTGACCTGTTGTGCTTCTTCTTTGAAAGGAGGGGGCAAGTCGTTTGTTTTTCTTTAAAAAAGGCAGGGCAGCCTGCCACAGGATATTGTAAATTTTAAAAAAATTGGGTATAAAGGCACACGTTTTCATGGGGACATATGCTCTCATGTTTTTTGATGATTGACAATACCTGGTTTATAGTTTGGGT
>PIVS01000828.1 GCA_003353855.1 Desulfobacteraceae bacterium | reverse complement strand
TTACTTTTTTAAACCAGCTTATAATAGTGTTGGGAAATGGCGTCAAAAAACGTTTTTGAAAAAATAAAGCAGTCCAATCACCTTCCCCAGCTCCCCCAGGTGATGCTGAAGCTTGTTAAAGCCTGCGGTAATGATAATGCAACCATTGATGAGTTGACCGATATCATTTCCACAGATCCTTCTCTGACCTCAAAACTGCTCCAGATTATTGGTTCTCCCTATGTGAATTTGCCCAGGGAAGTTAGTAACATCAAAACAGCAGTGGTCTACCTGGGGCAGGATACCATCAGAAATATTGCCATAAGCTCCTCTGCCATGCATTTTTTCAGTCTGTCTAAAAAACTGCCCGGGTTTGATATTACTCAGTTCTGGTATCATTCCTATAAATGCGGTGTAATTGCCAGGGAAATCGCCAGGGAAAATAATTTTTCCGACCCGGATGAATTCTTCCTGGGCGGGCTTCTCCATGATATTGGACGCCTTGTTTTAATGCAGACCTTTCCAGGGGAGTATAAGACCATACTGGAGACGGCTGTATCCGAAGAGGAGATGGTAAATGGGGAGATGGATCTCTTTGGTGCTGATGCTCCCCAGATTTCTGCCATGCTTTTCAGCCACTGGAAACTCAATTCCCTGACCTCGGATGCGATCTTGTTTATCAATGAGCCGGTTGAAAAGATTTGCGATGAAGCTTCCTATATAAAAACCGTTTATATGGCCAATATTCTTTCCGGTCCGGATCCCATGGAAAAGATTCCGAATCTTTTACCCCTTGCAGATATCTCTGAATTCCGGATGGGACAGATTGCAGTGGAGGCCGAGAATGAGGTCTCACACATGGCCAAAAGCCTGGGGATCAGGATCCGGGCAAGCCGGGGCAGGGAGGCTGAACAGGGCATTGCCCTGGAAATGAAGGATTTGTCCCTGTTTTACGGCACCCTCCAGAATCTGTTGAACGCCAAGGATGTCCCTGGCGTCCTGGATATTATCCAAAAGGGACTGAAAATTGTGTTCAATGTGTCCAGGGTTTTTTTCTTCCTTTTGGATGGGAAAAAAAAGATACTGACAGGGGACTGCAGCCGTGAAGATAAAAATTATAAAATCGTCAGGCGTATCGCCCTTCCCATGTCCAACCTGGCAAGCATGCTTGTAAAATCCCTGAAAACCGGCACCATACAGACCCAGTTTCAATCCCAAAGGAATGTTGAATCAGCGATTTCAGATACCCGGATTATCCGTCTGCTGGAAACCGCTGGGATGTATTTGATTCCCATTGCTTCCAGGGGAAGGGGTATGGGGATTATGGTCCTGGGAGTTGATCAGGATCTTTCCAAAAACCTGAACCGGAACAGGGGGCTTTTAAAACTTTTTTCCAAGCAGGCAGGAATGTGTCTTCAAAATATTGGGTTCCACCAGGAATATGCCAGGGATATGAATGATAAAAAGATGGAAGCCTATGCCACCCTGACCGATAAAGTAATCCATGAAATAAATAATCCCATTGCCATCATTAAAAGTTATTTGGAAACCCTGAGCCTGAAATTGCCGGACAAACACCCGGCCCAGGAGGAATTAACCGTTGTGGGAGAAGAGATCAGCCGTGTCGCAG
>PIVS01000827.1 GCA_003353855.1 Desulfobacteraceae bacterium | reverse complement strand
CAATAATTACCTCGGGTTAATATTTTTATTCATAAGGATGATTAAAAAATGATCAGAGATCTAGAACGGGTAAGAAACATTGGAATCAGTGCCCATATTGATTCCGGCAAAACCACGCTCACAGAAAGGATTTTGTTCTATACGGACAAGATTCATCAAATCAATGAGGTCAGGGGTAAAGACGGCGTAGGAGCTGTCATGGATTCAATGGAACTGGAAAGGGAACGGGGAATCACCATTGCCTCTGCCGCCACCCATTGTGAATGGGACAACCATGCCATCAACATTATCGACACACCCGGCCATGTGGATTTTACAGTTGAAGTTGAACGGTCGTTGCGGGTATTAGATGGTGTGGTCCTTATCCTATGCTCTGTATCCGGCGTACAGTCACAGTCCATCACCGTAGACCAGCAGATGAAACGCTATGAAGTTCCCTGTATCGCCTTTGTAAACAAATGCGACAGGTCAGGTGCCAATCCCATCAAGGTCAGCGGCCAGTTAAGGGACAAACTGGGGCATAATTCTGTAATGATGCAATTGCCCATAGGACTTGAAGACAAGCATGAGGGTATTGTCGACCTGGTAACCATGAAAGCCAATTATTTTGAAGGCGACAATGGGGAAACCATGGTTGAAAAAGAGATTCCCGAAGATCTTCTGGAAGAGGCCAGCGCTGCAAGGGAAGCTATGCTTGATGAGGTCTCTCTTTTTTCCGAAGAACTGACCGATGCCCTTCTGGAAGAAATGGAAATCACCACTGAGATGATCATGACCGCCGTCAGAACAGGTACCATTTCACGACAGATGACCCCTGTTTTCCTTGGATCCGCATATAAGAACAAAGCGGTTCAGCCATTGCTCAATGCGGTTCTCAGCTACCTTCCCTCTCCTTTGGACATTGAAAACGTCGCCATTGATCTGGACAACAACGAAGAAACTGTTGCCCTGGAAAGCGTTTTTGACAAACCCACTGTGGCCCTTGCCTTTAAGCTTGAGGACGGTCAATACGGGCAGCTCACCTATATCAGGGTTTACCAGGGATGTATCAATAAGGGAGACACCCTTATCAACTCCCGGGACGGCAGAAAAATCAAAGCCGGCCGCCTGATCCGCATGCACTCCTCCCAGATGGAAGAAGTGGATTCCATTCCCGCCGGTCATATCGGTGCCATGTTTGGAGTCGATTGTGCTTCCGGTGACACCTTTGTCTCTCCGAAGATCAATTATTCCATGATCTCCATGCACATTATGGAACCGGTTATTTCCCTCTCCATTGTTCCCAAAGACAACAAAGCTCAGATCAATATGTCCAAGGCCCTGAACCGGTTCACCAAAGAGGATCCCACATTTAAAACCTATGTGGACCATGAGACCGGAGATACCATTATCCAGGGCATGGGCGAGCTTCACCTGGAAGTTTATGTGGAAAGAATGAAACGAGAATACCAGGCCGAAGTCGACACTGGAAAACCAAGGGTTGCCTACAGAGAGACCATTACCCGAAAAGCCCCCTTCAGTTACACCCATAAAAAACAGACCGGTGGTTCCGGACAATTTGGCAAGGTGATGGGGTTCATGGAACCCTGTGAAGAAGAGTTTGAATTTGTCAA
>PIVS01000274.1 GCA_003353855.1 Desulfobacteraceae bacterium | reverse complement strand
CTTTTGATCGGATTATGGAAAATAGATCTAAAAAGAATCAGCAGAACCGTACTTTCGAACAACGACCTAAACTTCGTATCATTGTCGATAATTCGTGAGAAACAGGTAATGCTCCCGAACACTGTTATGTGAATGAATCCTCCGGTGACACCTTGTCCGCGCATAGAAGAGAACGGTACTTGGGACCAGTGTATCCTTGAGTGAGGCAGAGGTTCACTGGCGATTCTTTCCTTGATTTATCCTTGAACGTAGCTATTGCGTGACCGAAACAGTGCTTGAGGCTATTTTGGTTAGGGTTTTATAGGATTTTCCGATATTGAAAAAAATTCAATTCTACTATGGTTTTCCTTCAATTTTGTGATCGAAAATGTTACTATATTCAATAGTAAGCCCTTTATTGACAAACATTTAAACTGCAATAATGATATAGTAATATTTGGAACAAAGGATAAACGAAGTAAAAATCTTCGTTGTAAAAAATATGCGAAAAATAATAGAACCGCAGTTGGAACTTGGACAAGTACCTATTTCAAAAATTAAAATAAATCTTAAGTCTCGGGATGAAATTCCTAAAATCCTTATTGGCCTTCAAGCTCTTTTTTGTGATCATGAATCTCGAACAAAAATTTTTGATCTTCTTGAAAAATTAATTCCACCCAATATTAACCCTAAAAATGGTCGAGAAGGGATGCATCTGTGGAGAATACTCGTCTTGGGAATGATCCGCCTGGGATGCGACTGGGATTATGATAGGTTATTGGATATTGCCAACAACCATAAAACATTGCGTTTGATGCTTTGTCATGGTGGCTTCAGTGAAGAATATGAATACAAACTCCAGACATTAAAGGACAATGTTTCTCGATTCACACCAGAGATCCTTGATCAAATAAATTATATTGCAGTAGGATACGGGCATAATTTTTTTTACAAATTCGGAAAACAAAGAATTAAAGGTAAGTTGTGATTCCTTTGTCACCGAAACGGATGTACACTTCCCAACAGATATAAACCTCTTGTTGGACAGCTTGCGCAAGGTAATAACCCTGATCATGTCTTTATGCATTGATCTGGGAATAACTGAATGGCGGCAAGGAAAATCAAAAGGATGACAAAGTGGCTGTTTCAATCATTTTTGATGCCAAACAAAAATTTAAAAAGATCAAAAGTTGCTCTTTTGATAAAGGTTTTCATAGCTTGGATGTATGGTTCGAAAATTTTAATGCAATATAGGTTAGATCATCAAAAATAAAGTTATATAAGAGAGGTAAAATATGAAAAAAATCATCGCAACAGAAAAGGCACCAAAGGCTATTGGGCCATATTCACAGGGCGTGCAGGTTGGTAATATGGTTGTGACATCAGGACAACTTCCCATTCACCCGGAAACAGGAGTGATGCCTGGAAGTATTCAGGAGCAAACAAAACAATCTTTAGAGAACGTTAAAATGATCCTCGAAGAACAGGGATTAACTCTTGAGAATGTAATTAAGTCGACCGTGTTCTTAAATGATATGAATGACTTCGTTGAAATGAATAAAGTATACCAAACTTATTTTATCAATGAATACCCAGCAAGAAGTGCAGTTGAAGTGTCAAGACTTCCTTTGGATGCACTTGTTGAGATAGAAGTGATAGCAGTACAGAAGTAGTTTTTTACAAGGAGAGCAACGATGGAATATTTCCATAAAATAGTAGATAGAAGTGCGGGTCAACCCCTTTTTTATGGGGTTAAGGAGGGGAATTTATTATTAAACCTTTATTTCAGGTATATTGAGAGCTTCTCCCTTTTTAAATGATTCAAATACTTCCATCGGGGTCCTTTTATAATTGCATTCTATTTCACTGTCGTGTATTTTAGTTCAGTTAGGAGTAGTCTGGAATACTATGCTGTATAATGCAAGTTTAACGGACTGGACATTGTTTGTAAGCAGTTTAAAACAATAAAGGGGAGGGGGAATTATGGCCACGAAAAAAAGAGGATCGGTTTTAGTTTGTTTTTCTGTTTGGATTATATCGGTAATTTTCGTTGGAATGAATGTTTATGCAGGGGAGCCGGTGGAGGGGTTTGCAGATTTTCATATACATCAAATGGCTGAATATGCCTATGCCGGAGCTTGGTATCACGGTAGTCATCAGGGGGCTGAGTCGTCAGCTCTTTCCAAGTGCACTGGCGGTAGTATTTTTGGTGGTGATCATGCACGGACTATTTTTGGCCCTTTGAATGAGTTTTTGGGAAAAGTTCCGGGGAGTGATGGTGATACCGGTTGGCACTTTTATAAAAAATATGGTTATCCGGATTATACCGGTTGGCCGAGATGGGATACGATCGCCCATCACCAGGTATGGGAAGGCCACTTACAACAAGCCCATGAAGCAGGATTGAACTTGTATATGATGTCTGCCGTTAATTTCCGGCCATTGTGTGAAGTGATGCCAGATAAAAACCGTATGCCGGGTCTTTCCTGTGAAGATATGGCCAGTGTTGATGTACAATTACAAGCAGCTCTGAATTTTGCTGATCAAAGGGATTGGGTTGAGATCGCTGAGTCTCCGGAAGATGCTAGGGCCATCATTCATAGCGGTAAATTGGCAATGGTTTTGGCGATTGAAGTTAGTGAATTGTTTGTTGAAGGCGATTGGGAAGAACATTTGGATTTTTATTATGACAATTACAAAGTTCGCTCCATTCAGTTTGGGCACCAGATGGATAACCGTTTTACAGGGGTTGCGCCCCACCATTTTGTTTTTGATTTGTTTCAGTTCTTGGAAGATCTTAGAAACGGTGATGATCAATTGGGGTTTGATCTGGATGAAAATGGTAAGAATTCAAGAGGCTTGACCGATGAAGGAAAAGCCATGGCGCAAAAGATGATCGAAAAAAATATGATCATCGATTTGGCTCATGTTTCGGAACAAAGTGTTTCCGATGTTTATAATATTGTCGCTGAAAATGAATATTATCCGTTTAATGTGTCCCATGGTCATTTACGTTCGATTATGATGGATGAGAAGCAGGAGGAGGAAAAAACAACTTCAGATGAAACCATTGGGTTGATAAGAAAAACCGGTGGCGTTTTTGGATTGCGAAGCGGAGCAGAACAAGTGAAAACCTACACGCAATCCGGCGTTGCAAATAATTGCGACGGTTCCACCAAGTCATTTGCACAGGCTTACCAATACGCTGTAAAAGGCTTGAAAGTGAATGTGACTTTCGCCAGCGATTTTAATGGATTTATTCAACAGCTAAGACCACGATTTGGTGGTTCAAAAGAAACTTGTGGTGCCTCTGGCAGTCGTAGCACAAGAAATGCTCAGCAGGACATGCAAACCAATATTCTCGGAACGGAATTTGACTTTCAAGGATTCGGCCATATCGGTCTTGAAGGGGATGTGATTGCGGATCTAAAGAATATGGGTGTTGACACGAGCGACTTGGAAAACTCAGCAGAAACCTTTATTCAAATGTGGGAACGGTGTTATGATACAAATAGAGCCGGTCCGCTCTCAACAGTTGATATGGATACCACTGGAATTGAATAGTTAATTGAGCTTTTTTCGTACGGCATTAAAAGAGGGCCGGTCAGTTTTTTGCCTGCCCGGTCCTCCTGTTCCGGGATACTTCCCCGTGCTTTTTTCTCTGACGGGGGGGGTACCCTGAAACGCTTTTCCAATATGCTGCGTTATATAATGATAGGTGTTTCTAATTGCAGTTATTGATAAATTTCCATCCAAAATGGCCATAAGCCCCTGAAGGCTCCCAATATGCATAGGCAGTTTTGGTGCATTCCCAGACCTTTCCACTGTTCACCCTTTTGTCGCCGACCATATACTCTGTCCAGTTCTGCTCTGCAGTCCAAACCGGGTACCCGCAATCTTGTGAGGTATTGTCACCCACGGATATGCTTACCACATCTGAGGTTTCACTTGCCCCCTGATCATCTGTTGCAACAGCTGTAAAATTGTGGGTGCCGTCTGTCAAAACTGCATATATAATGCTAAAAGGTTCACTGTCGGCAACACCCACAGAGATGTTTCCGTTGAAAAATTCAACCTGGGCAATACCCCCGTCCGAATCTGTTGCGTCTGCCGTTATCAGGATGTCTGATCCTGAGTCAAAGACAGCACCTTTGTCAGGCGATGTAATGCTGACTGTGGGCGAGGTATTCCCCGATCCGCCGCCGCAATTTCCAAGATCTTCCCAGGCATAGCCTGATCCGGGTTCCTGCCCATGGCTCCACCATTTGGCCTGCCACTCATGGTTGTCAAATGAGACAATATCTCCGGCAAGGTATGCCTGGGAAGCATCCCAGGGATCTGAGGTGCAGACCGGCCCGACAAAGACACGGATAGGAAAGGCGCTTGTGCTGCCCCCCGCGTTATCTGTTGCCACTACCGTAATATTATGTATTCCCGTTCCAACATTGGTCAGGGTACAGTTGAACGGCTGTGCCGCCGCTGTTCCCGCCAGTGTTGAATTCAGGTAAAATGCAACTTTTGCAATAGTACCATCCTTGTCGTCGGCCTCGGCTGTGACGGTAATATCCGCACCAGCATCAAAAACAGCCCCATTGGGCGGAGCTGTGATGGTAATCTCAGGATAGGCATTGTTGTTTTCATCATAAAGGTATTGGGCAAATATCTGTGTAAATGCGTAATCATCCTGCTCAATACCGCTGCATTTTGGAGACAGTTGTCCCGGGCATCCCCCATTATCCCTTGGACCGGACCACATGGAAAGCATCCCCATCCACGCCACCTGTTCCTGAGCTGTTGCCCAATCATAAAGGATCTGGGCATCACTAACATAAAACCGTTCGCTGTTGACATCATTTTGGCCGATCATAGGGGTGATCCCGATCTGTGCTTCCACCCCGATTGCCTGCATCTGTTGCCTGGTATTTACAGCCGCGTCAATGGCATACTGGCCCATGTTCCCCTCCGGGGCCGGGGCTGCAGAATCACCATAGTCCATTGCCATGACATTAACCAGGTCGATTCTGACCCCGTTATCCATGGCATTTTGTATCACGTATAGCCCGTCTGCCGTCAGTCCCTGGGGCAGGACCGGCAGACAGAATGCCACCTTAAGATCCGGATTGGCGGCCTGAAGGCCCTTGATCGCCTTGTTTCTCCTGTCAATGGACGGCCGCTCTGCAACCGCCATTCCCTCTATATCAAAATCAACCCACTTGAGGCTGTATAGATCAATGACAGATTGGTATGCGGCCTGCAGTTCATCCACATCTGTGTGGTACAGTGCAAGTTCCTGACCGTTGGCACCGCCAAAGGAGATAATGATATCTCCCCCGGCAGCCCGGACCGCCTGGATTTCACCCATGTAATACTGTTCTTCCATGGAATGATACCCGCCCCAGGAAGGGCGACCCTGTGTGTCACTGACAATAAAGGAAAGGGTAAAGTAATTCTGGGAAGTTGCTTTCTGGTATGCCGAAATGGAAGGCGTCGGCCACAGGCAGACATCAATGTAAGGGGCAAAGACTTTTCCCGGAAACCCTGCATAGGCGTTAGGTGTCATCATAACCGCTATGAGCAGGGTTATGACCGTGAATTTTACGAGGTTCTTCATAAAAGTTCTCCTTGAAATAGATTGAATTTACTTGCCAGGCTGCGGAGCGCCTGAATCAGGCTCTGGTTCAGTGGCTCATCTAATATAATTGTACCGTGCAACCCAGCGGTAAAGTTATGTCTGGAGATATAGCAAAGAATATGCCAGATCAAGATTTTCTGGTTTTCTGGCATTCAACAGCCGGGGTATTCTAATGTGGGATCTCAATTGTTACAAAAATTGCATTTCAATGGGTAAGATTGTTACAAAAATTGCATATTAAATGTAGAGAAGCCCGCAGATCGACCTCAAATCCAGCTAAAAATCCCACACTTGCTTACCTGTCAGGTTAAATTCAGGGATTAGAAATAAAGAAACTCCAGGTTAAGTTGCGTGGGACAGCAGGATGCCGCCCATGCCTTTTATCTTCCTCCCCCCCCCCCTCTGGAACTCTTTATTAACTGTTCTGAGCAAAATCATAAGAAAAAATTACAACACCCTTATTTTTTGCCCACACTGCGAATCAATATTCTCATGTAAAGTACGGATTTTATAGCTGGTATCTATTTGACGACAGTCAGATAAACATCCAACGCTACCGATGTGACAACGATGCGTGCCCAAAAAAAATTTTTTCAATTTTACCCCATGCATATTTACGGATAAACCGGGCCTCATTGTGCATGTTCATGCATGTTTTGGGCGAATATGAAAATAAAACACTATTGCCTCCATTGCAAAAGATACCGGCAGTAACTGGACCCGAATACAAAGGTGGATTGAAAAAGCTTTGACAATCCGAAATTGGATAAGCAGAGAGTATCAACAGGCACCTCCCTGCCTGTCATCAAAAGAGGAGTGGTCTTGTTTTATCCGGGATTTTTCCTGGGCTTTTTACCCTAAAAGATATGGCAAGACTGCCATCAACACAAAACGTATATTCTTATAAATCAAGGGGTTTGATATTAGGGCCTTCGTG
>PIVS01000826.1 GCA_003353855.1 Desulfobacteraceae bacterium | reverse complement strand
GTGCGGTAGACTGCTGTCTACACGAAGCCCGGTGGTTAATAACTGCCGGGCTTCACTTGTCTTATGCAGGTAAAATATCGTGGCATTTTCTGGGGATCAGAACACGCCAATCTACAGTTTACCCTGCTATTGCGTAAAAAAGTTTGAAATTAGTGAGGTTAGGAGTTGAGGAGCCCCATGAATAAAGGTTATATTAAGTTGTCGAGACAAAAAATAACCGAGACCAGGAAACCACCTCAAGTGAAGTCCAGTAAATCACAAATTTATACTAAATTCCATAAGATTCCAGGCAGTACTGGCAGATCCATGCAACGCCAAAAGCATTTCACAAAAACTGAGCTGAAATAGACAAATCAAACACCTTTTTACTACCTCTCTTTCATTTATTAAACCTTGGATTCATCCAACACTTTTCTGACCATTCTCGCCATGTCTGATTTTACAACAGGTTTCATTAAAAACCCTTTAACACCCAACAACTCAGCCTGTTCTTTGTTTATCCATTCGCTGAAACCTGTACAGATGATAATCGGTATATTCGGCTTTATTGAAAAAATTTCTTTTGCAAGCTGATCACCAGTCAAATTCGGCATCTTCATGTCAGAAATCACTAAATCAAAAGAATCCGGATCTGATCTAAATGCATTTAATGCATCTTCACTACTGGTTATAACGGTTACCTGGTAGCCAAGACGTGAAAGCATCATTCCCACAAGTTTTGCAACCGGTACTTCATCATCAACAAAAAGTATTCTTTCTGTACCAGTCTCAATTTCTGAAGCTTGGTCAGTGGGTACAGCTTCTGTTACTTTTTTCATTAACGGTAAATAAATACAAAAATTCGTCCCCTTACCGACCTCACTGTATACTTTAACATTACCTTTATGTTCCTTTATTATGCCATAAACCACAGCCAGTCCCAGGCCCGTCCCTTTGCCTTTTTCTTTGGTTGTGAAATACGGTTCAAAAATTTTTTGGATGGTGTTCGGAGTCATCCCAATACCATTATCAGACACTGATAATCTCACATACTCACCCGGCAGTAGTTCTTTGTCTGGCAGTTCCTTCTTCTCTATAATTATTTCCTTTAACTCAATATCAATAACACCATTTTTATCTTCAACAGCATGGTAAGCGTTTGTTATTAGATTCATGGCAACCTGATGAATCTGAGTTTCATCTGCCATAACCAGTCCACAATTTTGCTGAATATTTTGATGGACCTCAATATTGCTTGGTATTGAGGAACGAGTTAGTTTTAAAACTTCCTTTAGCACATTTTGCACCCGCACGGGTGTCATCTTGTGTTCACCCTGCCGGCTGAAGGCAAGAATTTGCTGAACAAGGTCACCGGCTCTTTTCCCTGATCGAAAAATCTGGCTGGCATTCTCATATTCAAGGCTGTCTTTGGGCAGATCCTCCAACAGCATTTCAGACATGCCAATAATGGGGAAGAGCATATTGTTGAAATCATGGGCGATTCCACTGGCAAGACTTCCAATGGTTTCCATCTTCTGAGCCTGGCGCAGTTGGGTTTCAAGCTTTTTCTTCTCAACTTCTGCCTGTTTTCGGGAGGTGATATCTTCTATCATGGCAAGATGCTTGGGTTGAGTTTGA
>PIVS01000825.1 GCA_003353855.1 Desulfobacteraceae bacterium | reverse complement strand
ATTTAGTACAGGGGAATTAAAGGATGAAAATAAAAAATGTTTTTGTTGCAGGATGCGGAACAATGGGGATGGGAATCGCCCAGGTATGCGCCCAAAGCAAACTCAATGTAATCATGTATGATCTGTCCAAAGAATTGCTGGATAATGCTGTAAGAAAAATTGAATGGTCGGTTTCCAAGCTGGTTGAAAAAGGAAAAGTAAAGGGGTCGGTAGATGAGATAATGGGCAGGATAAATATTTCAGCCGATATTCATTCGGTTGCAAAAACAGATCTGGTCATTGAAGCCATTTTTGAGAAAATGGAGATTAAACAAGCTTTTTTTGAAACCATTGATGAACTGGCTCCCAAAAAAACTGTTTTTGCCAGTAATACATCGGCAATCCCCATAAGCCAGCTGGCCGCTGTTACAAACAGGCCGGATAAATTTTTGGGGCTTCATTTTTTTAACCCTGTTCCCATGCTGCGTGCAGTGGAAGTTATTAAGGGAATTTCCACTTCAAAGAAGATATTTGATTTTGGAAAATCTTTTGTGGAATTTATAGGGAAAGACCCCATCCTTGTGCAAAATGATATTGCAGGTTTTGTTTTGAACCGGATGAATATGCTCACCAATCTTGAGGCCATGAGGCTTGTTGAAAATAAAGTAGCAACCCCCGAAGATATTGACAAAGGAATGCGGCTGGCCTTTGGCCGGAAAATGGGCCCCCTTGAGACCAGCGATCTTGTGGGGCTTGACGTTCAGCTCATGGCCTATTCTAATGTTTATGAGGAGGAGCAGGATTCAAAATTTTTTCCCCCTTCGATTCTCAGGAGAAAAGTGCTTGCAGGCCAGTTGGGAAGAAAAACCAACAGGGGCTGGTATGAGTATAATGATGATGGCAGCCGCAGGTAGTAATATCCATCACCAATATTCATTTTTAATACGGAGCTCATTTGATGGTTGCAACTAATTTACAAAAAATGGAACGTTTTAACAGGAAATCAAGACAGATCGAGCAGGGCGGCGGTGGAAAAGCCATTGAAAAAATTCATTCAAGCGGAAGATTTTCAGCCCGTGAACGCATCGACATGTTTTTTGATCCCGGAACCTTTACAGAACTGGACAAATTTGCCGGTCACCGCTGCAGCGACTTTGGAATGGAGCAGATGGATTTGCCCTGCGACGGGGTTATAACAGGATACGGAAAGGTAAATAATAGAATCGTATTTGTTTTTGCCCAGGATTTTTCGGTGATGGGCGGCTCTCTGGGGGAATTGCACGCCGTCAAGATAGAGAAATGCATTCAGCGGGCAGTGGATGCAAGATGTCCTGTTATCGGGCTTAATGACTCCGGGGGGGCCAGGATCCAGGAGGGGGTTGAGGGGCTGATCGGATATGGTAAAATTTTTTACGGGAATGTTATGGCTTCGGGTGTAATTCCGCAGATTGCGGCGATCATGGGGCCCTCGGCAGGAGGAGCTGTTTATTCACCGGCACTTATGGATTTGGTGTACATTGTGGATCAGCCCTATGCAAAGATGTTTATAACAGGCCCTGAAGTGGTAAAGGCAGTTACAGGCGAGTCTGTTTCTCCGGTTGAGCTGGGGGGGGCAATGACCCACAACAGCAAAAGCGG
>PIVS01000824.1 GCA_003353855.1 Desulfobacteraceae bacterium | reverse complement strand
GGGTTTATTCTGACCGGTCGCCTCGTAACAGAAGGCCATGAACCTCGTCAGATCCGGAAGGAAGCAGCGATAAGTGATCTCTTCTGTGTCGTGGATCGATCCCGGTCATGCAATTTTCCCTTAATCCGCCTGCCAGTCGGAATTTTTCTTTTCTCCCTCCATCTTTTTATACAGCCCGACATAACTCAGATATATCTTAGCATGCTTTTAAGCAGATATATCTTGACATGCTTTTAAACAGACTTATTTTTCAGCCATAATTTATGATTTATTAACCATTTAACGCTTAAGTATTAGGAATTTTGGAGCTGGAGAAAACATTTGGTACTAAAAGAAAAGAAAAACACAAAGACAACGAAACGAGACGATTCTCCCAAAAAAAATGCCCCAAAGGCAAAAGATCAAAAAAGTTCCGATAAGGAAAACAAGAAAAAAAAGGATGAGCTTAAAGAGCTTAAAGAGCAGGTCTCTTTTGAAAAAGACCGGGCACTTAGGCTTTCCGCTGAATTTGAAAATTACAAGAAACGGTCACAAAGGGAGATCAATGATTTTAAAAAGTTTGCCAATGAATCAATTTTCAGGCAACTTCTCTCGGTTGTGGACAACCTTGAACGGGCAATTAGCGCTGCCCAGGAAACCCCAGAGGAATCCAGTCTGTTTGAAGGCGTAAAGTTGACGCACAAGGATATCATCAAACTTTTTGAAACCTTTAATGTAAAAGCTGTGGAAGCGGAGAACAAAGCCTTTGATCCAAACTTTCACCAGGCAGTAACCCAGGAAGAAACAGACGAAGTTCCTGACAATACAGTTACAACAGTTCTGCAAAAAGGATACCTCCTTCATGAAAGGCTGATCAGACCGGCAATGGTTGTTGTTTCAAAAGGCGTCAAAAAAGAAACCGAAGAAACCGAAGAAACTAAAGAAAATTAAAAATATCTTGGAGGGTATGTTATGGGTAAAATTATTGGAATAGATCTAGGCACAACCAACTCTTGCGTGGCAGTTATGGAAGCCGGTGGAGAAGTAAAAATTATCACCAACTCAGAGGGTGGCCGGACCACTCCATCCATTGTGGCATTGACCGAAGGCGGCGAACGTATTGTCGGCCAGGCAGCTAAGCGCCAGGCCGTCACCAATCCTGAAAACACCATATTTGGCGTCAAACGACTCATTGGACGCAAATTCAACTCAAAGGAAATCCAGGCAGATATCCCCAACCTTCCCTATCTAATTGAGCCAGCCTCCAATGGAGACACCCGGATCAATCTGAGGGGAAAACAGCACAGCCCTGCTGAGGTTTCATCCTTTATTCTGGGAAACATCAAAAAGACTGCTGAAGACTACCTGGGCGAAGAAGTAACAGAAGCGGTTATCACGGTTCCTGCCTATTTTAACGACAGTCAGAGACAGGCCACCAAGGATGCCGGTAAAATTGCAGGGCTTACGGTAAAGCGTATCATCAACGAACCCACGGCAGCCTCCCTTGCCTATGGACTTGATAAAAAAGGTGAAGAAAAAATTGCGGTTTTCGATCTGGGCGGCGGTACCTTTGATGTATCTGTCCTTGAAATCGGTGACGGCGTCTTTGAGGTAAAATCAACCTCGGGTGATACCCACCT
>PIVS01000823.1 GCA_003353855.1 Desulfobacteraceae bacterium | reverse complement strand
GACACACTTTTTCATGGAGCAGCTTATAGGAAATTTCAAGATCTTCCCCCACATTATTGCCTTCCCAGATAAAAGCGGTCTGATCCCCCCGGGTTTCAAGATGCCGGTCCAGACAATTATAGGAAATATTGGTTTTTGCATTTTTAAACCATTGGATGAAGACAGGCCCCTTGGAAATGCTGAAATTATAATCCCTGACCTTGTCCCATTTTTTTTCCCAATAAAACTGATCTGCCATATCAGCCCAGAAGGTTTCCGGATCTTCGATTGATTGTTTGTACATTTTTTTGTACTCATCCATGGTTTTTACCCAGGCATTTTCGCGGTGCTCATCATCTGCGTGAAATTTGAATTCGCCCATCATCGCTCCTTTTCAATTTTAAGAATTTGCACAAGGCCTTGGCTACCCATCTATGGGTTCAACGGGTTCAACTTTAGCAAATATCAATTTTCTTCGGGCACCGGGATACCCATAAAAGGTTCTCCCGGAGTATCTGCTGCCGGTGCCTTTGTCATCAAGGCCAGAACCGCTCCGAGCAAAAGGAGGCCTGCGGCCAGGATATAAGCCATCCGGGGAGTGTTGGTATGGGCAACGATCATCTGGGATACCCTGGGGAAAATAAATCCGCCCACGCCCCAGGCGGAAAAGACCAGACCATAGTTAACGCCAAAATTTTTCAAACCGAAAAAATCCTTGGTGACAGAGGGAAAAAGAGAAAGGTTGGTTCCATAATTAAACCCGATCAGGGTGGCTGCTATAACCAGGAGGGAAATTTGTGCGGGGGTAATAAAAAGAAGAGAAAAAATCACAATGGACTGAAAGGTCATCATGATAAAAAGTGTGTTGGCCCGGCCTATTTTATCGGAAAGGATTCCGGCAACTACCCGGCCTGAGGCATTGCCAACAGCCATGAGAGCTACCACTACCCAGGCCATGGAACCCATACCGGATTTTGCCATACCGGCAACCCCGCCGATGATCATGAGCCCTGCACCGGATCCCACACAAAAGATGAGCCAGAGTTTATAAAAAGTACCGGTTTTCATCATTTCACCGGGGGAATAATCTATACCAACAGAAGAAACCGTGGATGTCTTGGTTAGAGCATCGGGATGAACATAGCCTTCAGGCGGGTTAACCAGAAACTGGGCAAGGGCAGAAACGATAAACAAAAAGGCCACACCAAAAATAAGCATGGATTGGCTAAGGCCGAATTTCCCGATTAAATAGGTGCCCAGGGGGGCAATATAGACGGAAGCCAGTCCAAACCCCGCCACAACGATCCCCGCGATCATACCGGTCTTTGCAGGGGGAAACCATTTAATGGCAGGCGGGGTGGCTGATGCGTAGCCAAACCCTAAGCCCATACCCATGAGAACACCGAATCCCAAAATCCAGATGATCCAGGATGTGGAGAATGCAATGAGAATCAAGCCTGCCCCTGTCAAAATCCCCCCGATCACAGCCGTCACTCTGGGGCTTGTCCTGTCCTGAACCCGGCCGGCCAAAATCATGGCAAAGGCAAATACCAGACAGCAGACTGCATAGGGGTCGTTAAGGGAAGCCAGGCTCCAGTCATACAGGCCGTCCCCTGCAAGAATGGATTCTTTGATGGTCATTTTAAA
>PIVS01000273.1 GCA_003353855.1 Desulfobacteraceae bacterium | reverse complement strand
GAATCCCAGGTTGATTTTCAGACCGTTACAAAGGATGTGGGGGATAATTTTATGGGCTGCATGCAGTGCGGCACCTGTTCAGGGGTTTGCCCCTGGAGCCAGATTTCCTATTTTAGTCCTCGCCAGATACTTCGGAATATCAGTCTTGAAACTTGTACCCAGGCAAATGTTGACACGGCTGTCTGGGATTGCGCCACCTGCGGCTCCTGCGTGGCAAATTGCCCCCGGGGGATTGAGATAATTGATCTGGTAAAATCGGTTCGCAGGCAGAATATTGCAGCCAAAAAACTTCCCAAGTCTTTTAAAGAGCCTGTTTTAAGTTTAAAAAAGAAGGGGAATCCATGGAACGGCAAGCCCCAGGATCGTCTTGCCTGGGCAAGGTCAATAGATATTCCTGGTTTTGTTCCCGACAATGAATATTGTTTGTTTACCTGCTGTACAACCGCCTATGATACAAGCCCCTCCAAGGGATGTGAGCGGGCATGGCTATCCCTTGCAAAATTACTTGCCCAGGCCAATGTTTCCTTTGGCACGTTGGGGGAGAAAGAAAGCTGCTGCGGCGATCAGGCATCTTCAATGGGGGCAGAAGAAATCTTTTCAGATCTTGAAAGAAAAAACAGGGACATCTTTTTGGATGCAGGGGTAAAAAAGATTTTAACATCCTCTCCCCATTGTATGAACACCTTTAAAAATTTATATGGTGAATTGGAAAACAAAATAGAGAGTGAACACTATATTGAACTTTTCGACAGGCTCATCGCAAAGGGTCAGCTAAAACCGACCCGGGATGTTGATCTTAAGGTTACCTATCATGATCCCTGTTACCTGGGGAGGCACAATGGTATTTATGATGCCCCCAGAAGAGTGCTGAAAAGTATCCCTAAATTAAAACTTGTTGAAATGGATAATGCCCGGGAAAGAAGCCTGTGCTGCGGTGGCGGCGGAGGCGGCCCCTGGAAGCTATACCCTAAAGATCAGCTATTCGGAGTGTTGCGGGTGGGCCAGGCCATTAAAACCGGCGCCGATGTAATTGCGACTGCCTGTCCCTATTGCATCCGCATGCTGAATGAAGCCGTAATTGAATTAAATGTCGAAAATAAAATCAAAGTTCAAGATATTTCTGAACTATTGTTAACTTCAATTGAATTGTCAAATCATTCTTTTCCGGGTCAATCTTTTCCAGAGCAATCTTTTCCAGATCATGCTTCGTCGGATCCCAGTGGAAAGACTGAACCCAATATTTTAAGCCTTGAGCAGGAGGACTGTCATGTCTGAACGAATCGGATTCTATATCTGCCACTGCGGTATTAATATCGCTTACCGGGTCCGGGTGGAGGAGATCGCAGCCTATGCATCAACCTTTCCCGGTGTGGTTGTATCCCGGGATTATTTATTTATGTGTTCTGATCCCGGCCAGGAACTCATTGAAACGGATATTAAAAAACATGACTTGACCCGGGTTGTGGTTGCCTCCTGTTCGCCGAGGATGCATGAAAAAACATTTAGATCAGCCTGTGCAAGGGGAGGGCTCAACCCATATCACGCCTTCCATATGGTCTGCGTCAGAGAGCATGGATCATGGGTAACAGAAAATGAAGATGAGGCAACGGAAAAGGCAAGAATCATAGTAAGAGCTGGCCTAAAAAGGGTCTCTTTTCAGGATACCCTTATCCCCAGCCAGTTTTCGGTAAATTCAAACACATTGGTGGTTGGGGGCGGGATTGCCGGAATGCAGGCCGCCATTGATATTGCCAGTGCAGGATTTAAGGCATACCTTGTTGAAAAAGAGCCAACCGTGGGCGGTCATATGCTTCAATATGACAAGGCATTTCCCACCCTTGACTGTACCGCCTGTATCGGAACCCCCAAAATGGTGGCGGTTGGCCAGGATAAAAATGTTGAATTGAGAAGCTATTGTGAAGTTGAAGATGTGGCTGGGTTTGTTGGAAACTTCAAGGTCACACTCAATAACAAGGCCAGATATATTAAAACCAATTGCACCGGCTGCGGTGACTGCTCAAAGGTTTGTCCGGTTGATTTTCCCAATGAATGGGATGTGAATACAAAAATGCGAAAGGCCATTTACCTGTCTTTTCCCCAGGCGGTTCCGGTGAGATATGTGATTGATAAAAGGAGTGCCGCACCCTGCAGAACCTCCTGTCCTGCCGGGACCAATGTTCAGGGGTATGTACAGATGGTCAAGATAGGTAATTATCAGCAGGCCCTCAACCTTATCATGGAACGCCTTCCCCTTCCCGGGGTCCTAGGAAGGGTATGCCCCCACCCCTGTGAAACCGATTGCAGAAGAGCCCTGGTGGATTCACCCGTTTCCATCCGGGATTTAAAAAGGTTTGCGGCAGATAATGCGAATTTAGCGGATGTACCCCTTCCTGAGGTTGAAGAAATTGATAAGAAGATCGCCGTGATCGGCTCGGGACCTGTTGGCCTCACCGTGGCCTATTATCTGAGGCGCAAGGGATTTGCCGTCAGCATTTTTGAAGCCATGGAAAAACCAGGGGGGATGCTGAGAACCGGTATCCCCGATTATAGATTACCGCCAGCCGTACTGGATCAGGAGATTGATCATATCCTTTCCACAGGGGTTGAGCTTAAAACCAATATGGGACTGGGAAGTGATTTTACCCTGGCAAGCCTTAAGGATGATGGGTTTGATGCCATATTTCTTGGAATAGGCGCCCATGTTCCTGTTAAAATGAATATTGAAAATGAAGAGGCCGACGGGGTGGTTGATGCGGTTCCGTTTCTGCGGAAAGAAAATCTTGAAAGGGCGGGATCTGCTAAAAAACGGGTGGTTGTCATTGGGGGCGGAAACGTTGCAATGGATGCAGCCAGGGTAGCCATACGATCGGGGGCCAGTGCTGTATCCGTTGTTTACAGAAGGAGTCTGAAGGAGATGCCCGCCGACCATGAAGAGATTGAAGGCGCCAAGGAAGAAGGCATTGAATTTATCAATCTTGTGGGACCCAAAAAAGTGGTAACGGATAATGGCCGGGTAGTCGGCATTGAATGCATTAAAAATGAATTGGGTCCTGCCGATGACAGCGGGCGACGACGGCCTGTCCCGGTTGAAGGCAGTGAATATATCATTGACTGTAACATGATCATTCCCGCCATTGGTCAACGGGTTGAAACGGCTCCTGTTTTAAAGGATACCCCCTTTGAGCTCACAGCCTGGGGAACCTTCATTGTCGACCCGGATACCATGGAGACCTCGGAACCCGGGGTTTTTGCCGCAGGGGATGCTGTCACAGGCCCAGCCACTGTGGTTGAAGCCATTGCAGGCGGTCACAAGGTTGTAACGGCCATTGAACGATATCTCAACCGGGAAATGGCTAAGTTTGAAGAAGAAAGAAAGCAGCCGGAAAGGGCGCCGAAAGAAGACGATTTTGTGCCCATCCCCGAAGATGCACAGCTTATTGCCAGGGCCAGGTCTGCCTTTATCGAGCCTTCCTCAAGAAAGTTTTCCTTTGACGAAGTGGACCTGGGACTTTCCGAGGTATCAGCCCAAAACGATGCTGAAAAATGCATAAACTGCGGCGGTTGCTGCGAGTGTAGGCTTTGTGTGGACGAGTGCAAGGCCGAGGCCATTGACCATGATATCCTGGATGAACAGGAAGTTATTGATGTGGGTTCCATCATCATTGCCACAGGATTTGATCTACTGGACCCCACCCCCATGCTCCAGTACGGCTATGGTAAATATGCCAATGTTTTTACCAATCTTGAATTTGAGAGGCTTTCAAATGCCACCGGCCCGACTTTGGGCAAGCTTTTGAAACGGGATTTAAAAGATCCCATGACCTTTACTGACCCCCCTAAAAGTGTGGCCATTCTCCATTGTATTGGAAGCCGGGACTTAAATTACCATGAATATTGTTCCAGGACCTGCTGCATGTATGCCTTGAAATATGCCCATCTTCTCAAGGATAAATGCGGACACGATACCCTGGTGTACAATTTTTATATTGACATGCGTTGCTTTGGAAAAGGGTATGAAGAATTTTATAAAAAAGTCCAGTCCGAAGGTGTTCGCATGATCCGGGGGAAAGTGGGGTCCATCACTGAAGATGAAAGCGGAATGCTCACGGTTCTTGCCGAAGATACGCTTTCAGGCAGAATGGTTGAGATTGAAGTTGAGATGGCAATTTTGTGTACGGCCATGGAGCCCCGATCCAATGCAGGTGATGTCATGCGTAAATTTGGCATCGGTATAGGCGCCGACGGGTTTTTCCAGGAAGAGCATCCAAAATTGGCCCCGGTATCAACGCCATCCAGTGGTGTTTTTCTTGCCGGCGCATGTCAGGGACCCAAGGATATACCTGATACCGTGGCCCAGGCCAAGGGGGCTGCAGCCGAATGCCTGGCCCTGAGCGCAAAGGGAGAGGTTGAAGTCCCGCCCATGATATCCTTCATCGATCCTGATGTCTGCGTGGGCTGTCAGGTATGTATCGGTCTTTGTCCCTATACTGCCATTGAATTTAACCAGTTTAATAATATTTCAGAGGTTAACTCTGCCGTGTGCAAGGGGTGTGGAAGCTGTGCCGGTCATTGCCCAAGCGGTGCTGCAAAAGTTCGGCATTTTACAGACAGCCAAATTTTTGCCGAAATAGACGGATTATTACTTAATTAAACAGGAGTCGTATATGAGCGAGTTTGAACCAAAAATAGTGGGATTTTTTTGTAACTGGTGTACCTTTACCGCTGCTGATCTGGCGGGTACTTCCCGCTTGTCCTATCCATCCAATATTAAAATTATTCGGATGATGTGCAGTGGAATGGTTGATCCCAAATATGTGATAAAAGCCTTTCTCAATGGAGCCGACGGTGTGCTCATTGGCGGGTGCTGGCCGGGAGACTGCCATTATATCAATGGGAATCTCAAGGCAAGACGGCGGGTAGCCATGCTGACGGAGATCTTAAAAGAGTATGGAATTGATGAGAAACGGCTCTGGCTGCGATGGATTGCGGCAAGTGAAGGAACCATGCTTCGGGATGTTGCCAATGAAATGACGGATAAGCTTAAGGAACTCGGTCCAAGCCCCCTTAACCTAGGTCAAAACAGTGACGAGTTTAACAAAGAAAGCAAGACAGCCTGAAGAAACGGAGAATATACAAATGGCAAATTTTACAAAATTGTCTTTTAAAAAAGGCGAACTGAACAAGAAACTGGCAGATTTTTTCAAAGGCATGATGGAAAAGAGGGTGGTGGATGCCCTGCTTGCTCCAATGAAACAGCCTAAACGAGGGGTGATGCAGACACTTATCACCGATCCTTCCCATGTGGAAGCCATTGATCCTTTTGCACCGGTGGTTCCTGTGAACGGCGCAAAGGTTGCCTCTTCCATCACCGCAACCCCTTCGGGCAGAAAAACGGCAATTCTCCTAAGATCCTGCGAAATCAGGGCGCTGGTTGAGCTGGGTAAACTGAAACTGGCCAATTTCGATGATGTGCTCCTCGTCGGTATTGACTGTCTGGGACGATATGAAAATCTTGATTTTTTAAGTTTGCAGGCCCAGGGAGAAACCTCTGAATCCTTTATTGAAAAAGCGCTTGCAGGTGACACAAAAACCGATGAAGTTGATATCTCCGGTGCCTGCAAAATATGCGAATTTCCCGTGGCAGACAATGTGGATTTACGGCTCTGTGTCATTGGTGCGGGAACCGACTCCCTCTACATTGAAAGCCTGACTCCCAAAGGGGACAATGCCCTTGAAGCTGCAGGGTTTAGCACGGGGGATACCCCTTCCAGCCGGGATGCAGGGGTTAAACAACTTGTCTCTGCCCGTAAGACAGCCCGTGATGAAGAGTTTGCAGGATACAGGGAATCAACCCACAGTTTCGACGAGCTTGAAGACAGGCTTGCTGCCTGCATCAACTGTTATAACTGCCGGGTGGCGTGTCCTGTTTGTTACTGCAAGGAATGTGTGTTTGTGACAGATACCTTCCGCCACAACGCCGATCAGTATATGGGATGGGCAGATACCTTTGGAACACTTAAAATGCCCACGGACACGATGTTCTATCATTTGACCCGTATGAGTCACATGAGTCTGTTTTGTGTCGGCTGCGGTCAGTGTACCAGTGCCTGTCCCAACAGCATTGATCTTATGCCTGTTTTCAGAACAGCGGCCCAGAAGACACAAGGCAGATTTAACTACCAGGCCGGGCGATCCCATGATGAAAAACAGCCCTTGACTGTTTTTGAAAATGATGAGCTGGTTGAAGTGACAGGGCAGGTAAAATAGGAGAATATTATGGCAGAAAAAAAGCCAATAGGCACAGTTCTTGTCGCAGGTGCCGGCGTTTCCGGGATCAAGGCCGCAATAGAGCTGGCTGAGATCGGATACAAAGTTTTGCTTACGGACTCATCCCCCCAGATAGGCGGTATCCTGGCAAAATTAGACAACCAGTTTCCCTCGGACCATTGCGGTATGTGCAGGATGCTGCCCATGGTGGGCAGGGAGTATGCTTCCCAATACTGTATGCGCAAAGGTCTCTACCATGAAAATATAGAAATATTGCCCTTTACTGACCTTACCTGCGTTGAAGGGGATGCCGGCAATTACACCGTAGATCT
>PIVS01000272.1 GCA_003353855.1 Desulfobacteraceae bacterium | reverse complement strand
AAGGAGGCCGGGCTTGAGATGATGCCCGGCGGAGGGGCTGAGGTTTTGAATACCCGGGTCCATGACGCTCTTTTTCCCAAAAAAATCGGTCATGACCGCTGGCTTGAGATTGTCAGAACCGTTCATAAAGCCGGGATCAAAACTAATGCGACCATGCTCTATGGTCATATTGAAACTTTGGAGGAACGGGTGGACCACCTGATCTCTTTACGTGAACTCCAGGATGAAACCCAGGGGTTTTCAGCGTTTATTCCCCTGGCCTTTCATTCCCAGAACACAGAACTTTCCCATCTTCCCCCGACAACGGCCATGGATGATTTAAAGAATGTGGCCGCCGCCCGTCTGATGCTGGATAATTTTGCACATATCAAGGCCTATTGGGTCATGATTGGTGAACCCCTTGCCCAGGTAGCCTTAAGCTTTGGGGCCGATGATCTGGACGGGACCATCATTGAAGAGAGAATTACCCACACGGCAGGGGCTAAATCCGCCAAGGGACTGACCCGGGATCAGATGGAAGAGATGATTCGCTCCGCCGGATTTGACCCCATCCAAAGAGATTCATTTTATAATCCCATTTAATTGACATGGTATGAATATGAGCCAGCTAAGCAAGATCATTGAAAAAATAGAAGAAAATCAAAGAATTGACAGCAAGGAGGCCCTGGAGCTCCACCAAAAGGCCGACCTTTTGACCCTTGGCAGCCTTGCCAACCAAAAACGGTTTTTTCTTCATCCGGAAAAGGTTGTCACCTATGTGGTGGACAGAAATATCAATTATACCAATATCTGTGTGTCAGGGTGCAGGTTTTGCGCTTTTTATCAGACGCCGGAAAAAGGGTACGTCATTTCAAAGCAGGATCTGAGTGATAAAATTCGGGAAACCATTGATCTCGGGGGCACCCAGATTCTTCTCCAGGGAGGTATGCACCCTGATCTTGAAATTGATTTTTATGTGGACATGCTTGCATTTATCAAGGAAAAATTTGATATCCATATCCATGGGTTTTCACCCCCGGAAATTGATTTTATTGCCAAAAAGTCACATTTGTCAGTGGAAAAAACCATTTCTATTCTGAAAAAGGCAGGTCTTGCCTCCATACCCGGCGGCGGCGCTGAAATTCTTTGTGATGATATTCGGCAAAAGGCCTCACCCAATAAATGTTTGTCAAAAGACTGGCTTGAAGTGATGCGCCAGGCCCATCTTCAGGGGATGAGATCCAGTGCCACCATGATGTTCGGTCATCTTGAACAGGATTTTCATATTATTGCTCACCTGGAAAAGATCAGGGCGCTCCAGGATGAAACCCAGGGATTTACCGCCTTTATCCCCTGGACCTTCCAGCCCGGGAATACAAAGATCAATGTAAAAAAGAAAACCAGTGTTGAATACCTTAAGGTTCTTGCCCTGAGCCGTATTTTTCTGGATAATATTGATAATATCCAGGCCTCATGGGTTACCCAGGGAGAAAAAATTGCCCAGACCGCTCTGTTTTTCGGTGCCAATGACATGGGAAGTACCATGATTGAGGAAAACGTCGTGGCATCGGCCGGTGTGAATTTCATGCTCCCGGAAACCGAGTTGAAGCGGTTGATTTCAACTGCAGGCTTTGAGCCCCGTCAGCGGGACTGTTATTATAATTTTTTATCTTAATGAAAGTTTGATCACCCATGAAACCTAATATATCTTTGGGAAAAATTTCTTATATTAATGCCTTGCCGGTTTATTATGGTCTTGACCGTGGATTGCTGCCGGACTGGCTCACCATGGTTTCCGATGTTCCGTCGGCCCTTAATCGTAAAATAATCACCGACCAGATTGAGATTAGCCCAATATCAGCGGCATTTTATGCCATGAACCATGATAAGCTTCTTCTGCTTCCGGATCTTTCCATTTCCTGCCATGGCAATGTTTTAAGTGTCATCTGCGCCAGCAATTATGAACTGGACGACCTGAATCAAAAAACGGTGATGTTTTCCCAGGAGTCTGCATCGGCAGCATCTTTCTTAAAGATGATTTTTTCCCAGAGACAGGTTTATCCCGACTTCCGGGTGGGACCTGTGGGAGATATCAATGAGATTCCTTTGGGAGTGGATGCGGTCATGGTCATTGGCGATAATGCCCTGACCCAGCCCTGGGGGGAACGTTATGCACATTGTTTTGATCTGGGGGGTATCTGGTATGAGATGACCGGGTTGCCCTTTGTTTTTGCTGTCTGGGCGGTGAGAGAATCCTTTGCCAAAAAATATCCTGAACAGGTGGGAGAGGTGCATGAACTGCTGCTTGCCTCCAAAAGGCAAGGGTATGCCCATATTGACGAGGTCATAGAGGCTGGTACCAAAAAATTAAACTTAAATTATTCCATTATCAAACAATACTATGATCTTTTGATTTGTGACCTGGATCCGCTGAAAACCAAGGCCATGAAAATATTTTTTGAATCGTTATGTGAACAGAAAATATTGGATAACCCGGCAAAGGTCCGGTTTTTTAGCCCATAACCGGTAATAACTAAAAGTGAAAAATAAGTCTGCCTCTCAAAATAAAATCTTTTTGGCCTATTTGGGGCTTGGGTTTGCCGTTCTGTTCTGGGCCATTAACACGGTGATTGCCAAGGGGTCTTTGGGGCTTTTTGCAAAGTTTCGCTTTAATATGGGAGATGTTTTGATCCTGACCTCCCGGCAGTGATAAACGAAGTTTTCATCTCTTTTATGGAATATCACTTGACTTGGTGAAAGGTTTTTGCCTAAAACGGGATTTAGTAAATTAGTAATCTTCATTTGTTAAAGCCCATGGGTATATAACGATATAGGTGTGATTCCATCCCGCCTTGTCATACTTGAGTTGATAGAAATGTTAAACTTAAAAAGGAGATTTCGCGTGGAAGACAACAACAGGCGTAAATTTATCAAAAACGTTTGTATCGGTGCTGCCGCCATCGGGGCCGCAGGTCTTGCAGGGGCGTTGAGTTCATGCAAAGGAGAAAAACAGGAAGCACCAAAGGAAGAAATGAAAGTAGCCCCTAAAGCTGAAGTTATTAAGTGGAGAATGGCGACCACCTGGCCGCCTCATTTTCCTATGCTGGGTGAAAGTGCGGATAAAATTTCTCAGTGGGTAGATGAAATGAGTGACGGAAGATTGAAAATTGAGGTCTATGGCGGTGGTGAGCTTGTACCGGCCATGGGCACCTTTGATGCTGTCAGCCAGGGCACAGTTGAAATGGGTCATGCGGCTTCCTATTACTGGGCAGGAAAAGTTCCGGCAGCCCAGTTTTTTGCTGCAGTACCCTTTGGACTCAATGCCCAGTCCATCAATGCATGGATCTTATCAGGCGGTGGAATGGAACTATGGGAAGAAGTTTATTCAAAATTTAATTTGAAACCATTTCTTGCAGGGAATACCGGTGTTCAGATGGGAGGCTGGTTCAATAAAGAGATCAACTCCATGGATGATTTCAAGGGCCTCAAAATGAGGATTCCGGGTCTGGGCGGCAAAGTCCTTGCAAAAGCTGGTGGCAGTTCCATCCTCATGGCCGGCGGTGATATCTATACCAACCTTGAAAGAGGGGTAATTGATGCAACAGAATGGGTGGGACCTTACCATGATCTGAAACTGGGTTTTTATAAAGCAGCAAAATATTATTATTATCCGGGCTGGCATGAATTTGGAACTGCTTTTGAATGCATGATAAATAAGGATGCATGGAATTCATTGCCCGATGATCTTAAAGCCATTGTTGAGGCAGCCACTTTCAAGAGTAATGTATGGATGCTGTCTGAATTTGAAGCAAAGAATAATGCAGCCCTAAGGGAACTTGTTGATGTCCATAAGGTTCAGCTCAAGGAATTCCCGAAACCAGTTATTAAAGAGCTTAGAAAACTGTCCCAGGAGGTGTTGGAGGAACTTGCAGCTTCTGATCCCGCGAGCAAAAAGGTTTATGATGCCTTTCTTGAATTCCAGAAAAATATTTATGGATGGAATGAATTATCAGAAGAACCCTACCAAAAACTGAAAGAGCTTTAAAATGCAAAAGATATCCTAGGAAAGAACCCTGGGCAGCCAGGTAACCGACCCGGGTATCAGGCAGATGATTAATAGCCCGATAATCTGGATAATGACAAAGGGGATGATCCCTTTATAAATATCCATTGTTGAAATTTCAGGCGGGGTAACCCCTTTTAAATAAAAAAGTGAAAACCCGAAGGGCGGCGTCAGAAAAGATGTCTGAAGGTTGACCGCAATAAGGATTGCCAGCCACAAAGGATCTACACCCAGGTGAATCATGATCGGTGCCAGAACCGGAACATGAATAAAGGTAATCTCAATAAAATCCAGGAAAAACCCGGCAATGAAGATAATGGACATGACAACAAAGAGAATTCCCCATTTTCCAAAGGGGAGACTTAAAATCAGGCCTCTGAGCAGCCCATCCCCTCCCAGGCCCCTGAAAACAAGACCCAGGGTGGAGGCTCCCACCAGGATGATAAAAACCATGCAGGTCAGTTTGGTGGTGGTATTCATTACATCTTTTACAATCTGGTAATTGAATCGCTTGTGCATGACAGTTAAAAGAGTTGCGCCGACGGCACCGACAGATGCCGCCTCAGTGGGAGAGGCAATGCCGGCAAAAATGGAGCCCAGGACAGCGATCATAAGCCCCAGGGGCGGGATAAGCGCTTTGAATACTTTTTCTAAAAGCTCCTGTCGTGTCATTGCATCAAGGATTTCCTGATCAATGGGGGGGGCCCATTCCGGTTTTATCTGGGCAATAATAAGTATATAGAGCATATACAAGGCCACAAGGATTAATCCCGGGATGATGGCAGCGATAAACAGGTCGCCAACCGAAACATTCATGATCTCACCCAGAAGAACAAGAACAATACTGGGGGGAATGATCTGCCCCAATGTTCCGGATGCGGCAACCGTTCCTGTGGTCAGGCATTTATTGTAGCGGTTTCGAAGCATGGTTGGCACGGAAAGCAGCCCCATGGTAACAACTGTTGCCCCCACAATGCCGGTGGACGCTCCCATTAGGGCTCCCACAAAAATAACGGAAATTGCAAGGCCGCCTTTGATCCTGCCGAAAACAAGTGCCATGGCTTCCAGTAATTCTTCAGCCAGGCCTGATTTTTCCAGCATGACCCCCATGTAAATAAATAATGGGACGGCCATAAGGGAGAAGCTTTCCATGGTCCCCCAGATCCTTAAGGGCAAGAGGTTAAAGAACCCCGGGACAAACCCATAAAGACCGAAGGCCATGGCAACGCCGCCAATTGTAAAGGCAACCGGAAAACCTAAAAGCAACAGGGCAAAAACAACAGCGAACATAATCAGGGGTAAAAACTCAGTGATAAACTCCATTATGATTTATCCCCCTGTCGTTTGTATCCCATAATGATCATAAAATTTTTAACGGCTTCTGAAAGTCCCTGTACAATGAGAAGGGAAAACCCTAGGGGTATCATTGCTTTTAAAATATACCTTGCCGGCAGGCCTCCGGGATCAGGGGAGATTTCCCGGATTGCCCAGGAATTCATGATAAAACCCTTGGAGGAGAGAATGACCATCACAGAAAAAGGAAGAAGAAAAACAAAGACACCTAAAAAGTCAATCCAGGCTTTGGTTTTTTTCGATAGCTTGACATAGAGGATATCCACACGGACATGCGCCCCTTCTTTCAGGGTATAGGCGGCGCCTATTAAAAAGACAATGGCAAAAAGATGCCATTCCAATTCTTGCAGGGCAACATTTCCTTGATTGAAGGCATATCTCATTACCGTATCGTAAAATACGATAAGAACCATCAAGGTTGTTATCCACCCGACAAGATGTCCGATCTTATCACTCAGACCGTCAACAAAGTTAACAAAATTTTCAAGAATTTGCATAAAAGCAACAACTCCCTTCTCATAAAAATAGATTTTATTCGCTAAATAGTGTTTATCTATCCAGTATTCCAATAAAAAAATGAATCTCTATCAATCTATAGAAATGGGGGATTTGTCAAGTTTTTTAATGGCAGGATAGGGAAGGCGAAAGGAGAAAACAGTACCCTGATCAAATGTGGAGTGGAAAGATATTTTTCCCTTAAGATAAGTTTCTCCGCATGATTTCATGGAATAGGTAGCAAGTC
Organism: Desulfobacteraceae bacterium; assembly: GCA_003353855.1. GTDB lineage: Bacteria > Desulfobacterota > Desulfobacteria > Desulfobacterales > Desulfobacteraceae > NBML01. Next base: position 464 of record PIVS01000272.1, on the reverse strand, counting down.
CCCCGCCATTCCCTGATTTCGAGCTGAAATGGCGCTGAGAAATTCTGGATAAGAGCAGGCCAATATAAACGCTTTTGACTAACTAAACTAAAAATATCAGTTACTCTTAAAACACCAACAACTTTATCCTCTTTCCGAACAAGAAGGGACTGATGGAAACCAATAATAAATTGGTGCAATACCTCTGCAATTGGAGTCTCTATGTCAACACATTCATTTGCATATGGAGAATACATGAATCTTTTTTGACCAATTCATCCCACGGGCTGAAGTCATCTACAAAAGATTTGAGGTACTCATCATTTATGGCAAATCGAGACAATCCAATGCCTCCAGCATTTTGTGGGTGTTCAAACTGCCGGTACTCAGGCTCAAGTGCTTTTAAAATATCAAAGAGACTCACCTTACCATTGAACCTTAATCGCTGCAGCAAGAGATTCGTCCTCCGAAACAGTTGCGTAAGT
>PIVS01000822.1 GCA_003353855.1 Desulfobacteraceae bacterium | reverse complement strand
TGCCTGGGTATCTCTTCCCTTAATTTTTTACAGGCTGTCCTGCCACGGGCTTCTGCCTTGTCCCGGTGGATGAGCTGTGACAGGGCATCCACCCGTTCACCATTGATAAGAAAATCAAGCTTGACCAGATCGGTCTCCTGGTATCCGGCAATTTCATAGTCAAAGGATCCATACCCTTGGGTCACGCTCTTAAGCCGGTCATAAAATTCGTACACCACTTCGGCCAGTGGGAGATCAAATTTCATTTCCATGCGGTTGGAGGTCAGGTATTGGTAATTTTTACTGACCCCGCGGAACTCATGGCAAACCTGCATGACATTGCCCATGTATTTGTCTGGAACAATGATGGAAGCGTTGATAAAGGGTTCACGGGTTTTTGTAATCTCGGCAGGATCCGGATAGGCCGTTGGATTGTCAATGATTTTGACCTCCCCGCTTGTGTAGGTAATCTCATACTGAACCGATGGAGAGGTAAGAATCAGAGAAATATTATATTCCCGTTCCAGCCGCTCCTGAACAACCTCTAAATGCAAAAGGCCTAGAAAACCGCAGCGATAGCCAAAACCCAGGGCAGCAGAACTGTCTTTTTCATAAATCAGGGAGGCATCATTAAGCTTGAGTTTTTCCAGGGCAGCGGTAAGTTCTTCATAATCATCTGCTGCCACCGGATACATGGATGAGAAAACAACGGGTGTGGGTTCCTTGAAGCCGCCCATGGGGCTTTCGCAGAGAAAGTTCGGCATGGTCACGGTGTCACCTATTTTTACATCGCTGATATTTTTGATACCGGCAATAAAATATCCCACCTGGCCTGCTATGAGGCTATCCTGGGGGATTCTTTTTATCTGAAACAGCCCAACCTCTTCCACCTTGTACTGGGAGTTATTGGACATGAACTGAATTTTATCTCCCTTTTTTATACTCCCGTCAAATATCCTAAAATGTACGATGGTTCCCCTGAAGGCATCGTAGTGGGAATCAAAAATCAGGGCTTTAAAATTTCCCGTACCTTCCGAACTGGGCCCTGGTATTCCATCCACAACCGCCTGGAAGATCTTATCCACCCCGGTACCGGACTTGGCAGATACTGCCAGGGCATCATCGGAATCCAGTCCCAGGTCTTCTTCAATCTGCTCTTTGGCCCACTCAATCTCAGCCGAAGGGAGATCAATCTTATTAATAATGGGTATGATATCAAGGTCATGCTCCATGGCCAGATATAAATTGGCAAGGGTCTGGGCTTCAACTCCCTGGGTGGCATCCACAATGATCAAAGCCCCTTCGCAGGCAGCAAGGGCACGGGAAACCTCATAGGAGAAATCCACATGTCCCGGGGTATCAATGAGATTTAACAGATACTCGGTGCCGTCTGGAGATGTATAGGGAAGGGAGACGGTCTGGGACTTGATTGTAATACCCCTTTCCCGCTCAATATCCATGGAGTCCAGGATCTGCTCTTTCATATCCCTGTCGGAAATGATTCCGGACAGCTGGATCATCCGGTCGGACAGGGTGGACTTGCCATGGTCAATGTGGGCAATAATACTAAAATTTCTAATATTTTTTTTATCTAACTTCAATTGGACTCCGCACTTAAGAGTTGACAAATATCATCTATCTAGCTAAATTTT
>PIVS01000821.1 GCA_003353855.1 Desulfobacteraceae bacterium | reverse complement strand
CCAGAAAGATGCAGCCGCTCGATTAACAATCAAAACCGGGCATTGGGATGCTTTGACAACTTTTTGAAATGTAGATCCGGCACTTTCAGTCTCAATATCAAGACTGGATTCCCCCCCGGTGCTGACGCCCATGGCAAGAAGGTCGGGTTTACTCTTGTTGATTTCCCCTAAAATTTCCCTGTGGGGATCGCCCTGGGCTATTTTTATTTCATAACTTTTAGTCTTGGATAGCTGATCTGCATAATAGGTTTCTATCTCATTTTTGACCCCGGCGATCAATGTTTCATCAACACAGACCGGAACATCACCAGAACTGCCCTCCTCAATGACATGAAAAATATTCATATCTGCCTTGTAAAGGTTAGAAATATTAAACGCTACCCTGGCTGCAGGGTCACAGGCCTTTGTTGTGGATGTTGCAAATAGTATTTTTTTAAACATATCCCCCCTCTACCAATTTGATTGTAAACTGTTTGTCCAATGTTCTTTAAGATCCAATAAGAAGACTGCTATAATCGATCTATAACAAAATTTCTCGGAACAGTGCAAATGGATGCTACCTGTTTTGGATCAAATCCCATACAAAGGGCCAATAGCTGATTATAGTCAAATACCGGTATATTATACCTGTCCGTGCCCTCTGCCTCATTGAGTTTCTTCTGAATATTATCAAGATACATCAGGCAGGTGATACAGGAAACAACAATAAAATCGGCTTTTGTTTCATCAATAATGGCATCCAGCTTGGTTTTTGTAAACTCAGTGGCCTCGGCAGGAGAACTTTTTGAAAAACCGCCGGCGCCGCCGCAGCACTGAAGTTCACGGCTGTAGCTGTCAACCGTTGCCCCCAGGGCTTCGGTCAGAACCCGTAATGCTTTGGGCTGCCTGGGGGAATCTTCAAACCCCACGATTTCACTGGGAAAAAGGGTGTGGCAGGGATATTGAATCACGCCGTGAAGACCCTCAAGGGATTTTTTAATGGTCGAAGAAATTTTCTCAGCCCCCACTTCATTATACAATATTTCCGATACGTGACGGACAGCAGTCTTGCACTCAAGCTTCCGACCGGTCAGCTCCAAAAGTTCATTCACCCTTGCAAGCTTTGCCTCATCATGGGCAAGGTGATCCCGGCCCATACGAAGAGAGCTGTAACACGAGCCGCATTGGACCATGATATCCAGACCCTTGGCTTCTGCAATGGATAGATTCCACCCGCTGGATGCAAGGTAGGAATCATCATCCGTGGAAGGAAAGGCCCCAAAAGCCGGACAGCAGACATACCCTTGTGCATCGGCCAGGTCAATGCCAAGCTCCGGCATTGTTGCCCTGATGGCCCGCTCAACATCCGGCCTTATGGCCGGGGTATTACAACCTAAGAAAAGACATAATTCCATTTCTTTTATTCCTCATTAAACATATAGTCGTTTTCTCTGACCACAGGTGTTTTCATTAACATTTCCTGATAAAGCTTGAGCATCTCAGGCATCTTTGTTATGGTTTGCAGTTCGGGCAGCCCTAAAGATTCTCTCAATTTTGTGTTGGTTCCCACCGACTGGGTGTACCCTCTTTTATAGATCTCGACAATGGACGGCGGCACACGGGTCTCGTCATTTGCACTCTGCCATTTACGTA
>PIVS01000820.1 GCA_003353855.1 Desulfobacteraceae bacterium | reverse complement strand
ATCAGCCACGTGCTCAAACCCCTGACCGGAATATTGACAGCCCGGGCCTTTATGCACGCATCCATGGGGGTGTTTTTGGTCGTGTTTGTGGAAAGAAAAACCGGCAGCCTCTGGTATGGAGGTGCTGCCCTTGCCGTGTACGAAGCCCTGGGAGTGGCAGGGGTTTTGTCCGCCGGCATCCTTTCCGATTGGATGGGCAGGAGGCGGGTTCTGTTCTGGGCCCTTGTGGTGGCGCCGGTTGCCATTTTATCCTTTGTATTCACCACCGGAGTTCTCAAGATTCTCATGCTGATGATCACGGGATTTACAGTCCTTTCCACAACGCCTGTGATGCTGGCCCTTATCCAGGAAACTGCCCGGGATAACCCCTCGGCAGCCAATGGACTTTTTATGATGGTCTCCTTTGCCGCCCGCTCCTTTGCCGTGGTCATTATCGGGGCCATCGGAGATGTGGCAGGGCTTGAGAACATGTTTATCATCAGTGCTTTGGTGGGATTTGCCGCCATTCCTTTTTTATTAAAACTTGAAAAATAACACACTATAAAATGGAGGTTTATATGCTTAAAACAAATGTTGACAAGGTTGTTGAAATGTATCTGGAATGCACGCCGGGTCAGCCCCGGGTGGGGGCCGGCTGGAAAGTGGATCACCAGGGATCACCCTTCCTTTTGCCCAGCATCGGCGGAATCACCCTGAATGTACAGGTGGGGGACCCGGCCTTCGGCCTTGCAGGCGATCACATCGAACCAGGCGTCTCATGTACGGCCAATGCCGCTAAACCCAATGACTTTCCCAATAATTCCCTTCAGATTCTTTCCTGTGTGGGGAATGAGGCAAAAATTGTTTCCGGAGAGGCCAAGGGGGAAACCGGCATCGTGATCGGCCACCATGGCGGGTCAGAACATATTATCGTGGAGTTTGAACGGTCGGTAAAAGAACAGATGACCTATGATGATAAGATTCTGATCCGGGCAAAGGGCCAGGGGCTTGGGCTCATTGATTACCCGGAGATTAAACTTTTTAACCTGGACCCGGACCTGCTCCAGGCCATGGGTATTATACCGGGGGATACCGGAACCCTCAAGGTGCCGGTGACAACAAAGGTGCCGGCATCATGCATGGGCTCAGGTGTGGGGCGGGCCCACGTTGGGGCCGGGGACTATGATGTCATGACCTCGGATCCCGCCACGGTTAAAAAACATAATCTGGATCAAATGCGGTTCGGGGATTTTGTGGCGTTGATGGACCATGACAACTCCTATGGCAGGGCCTTTGTACAGGGGGCGGTGAGCATTGGTATCCTGGTCCATTCCGACTGCCGTCTGGCAGGCCACGGCCCCGGAATATCCACCCTCATGACATGCCCGACTTCCCTGATTAAACCCATTATTAATCCCAAGGCCAATATTGCAGATTTGTTGAAAATCGGCACCGGCACCGAAACGGAGTGATCAGTAAAAATGTTCTTTAAAGATGAAAATGATTTTTCCCTTTTTCCAAAATGTTTATTTATGGCCGCCATTATCATTGCAAGTTCTTTGGCCGCCTATTTGATGTTTGAAAATGTCGATGAACTGATTCCCGGGTTAAAACCATACGCAATAACGGGTGATTTTACCCGGCAGTTTGTTCTG
>PIVS01000271.1 GCA_003353855.1 Desulfobacteraceae bacterium | reverse complement strand
CTCCCTTGAAAAAGGGGATGAGCTGCTCAAGTTTGCCGAAATCGTCAAAGAACAGCTGGATGATAAGGATTTCCTCCTGTCTGTCTACAAAAAAGCCGAAGGCCAGTATACTGGCTTTTCCGATTACCTGAAACTGGCCAAGGCAGGGTTTGAAAACACCGAAAATAAGGCCTTTGCCTCAAGCGTATACCAGAAAGCCGCTGCCACCAATCCTGACTGTGGTCAGCTTGTGGCCCTTGCCGTTGCCCTGGCCAAAGACCTTGGCGACACCGATGCTGCCATTCCCGTTCTAAAACAGGCCGAAAATGCGATCAAAAACAACGATGATTTTATCAAAGCAGCCGATGCCATCGTTGATATTGCAGCTGATGATAAAGAATGGGCAAAAGCGGTTTCCTTCCAGAAGGGAAAACGTGAAGAATTTAAAAAATTGTACGAGGGATTCAGCATCCGGGAATCTGAGAACATAACCTGCTTCCCCATGCGGCAGCTGGCCAATGAAGTGGTCCGGGAAACAGGCGACACCTATTATGCAGCCAAACTTTACAAAATGGCCCAGGACCTTACCCTGCATTTCAGCGATTTCATCAAGCTGGCTGCAGCCATTCACGAAGATCTCGGAAACCAAGAATGGATCCGTGAAATCTACACGGAACTTCTCGATAAGTGCACAGGGCTTGGTGACTACAACACCCTGACCCAGTCCATTGCCGCAACCTTAAAAGATGATGCCTGGGTCAAAAAGATCTACACAGGCCTTGGCAACAAAGCCGCATCCAACAGTGACAGGATAAAACTGGCCTCTGTTGCCGTTGATAAATTCAATGACAAAGACTGGGCAGCCAGCCTTGTGGATGCAGCTGAAAAAGACTGTTCCACTCTGTATGACTTTACCTTTGTGGCCGGGGCTACACTCAACCTCCTGGAAGACCGGGATCGTGCATTGAAACTCTACAAAGCTGCAGAAGGCCTGTGCAGCGACAAACAGGAATATGCCCGTCTGGTGGGTATTGTTAAAGAACAGACCTCTGACAAGGGAATCCTCTCTTCTCTGCTGAACCCGGCCCGGAAAAAACTGACCGGTTTCAATGATATGATCTTCCTGGCAGAAACCTATCTTCTGGTGGCAGATAATGCTGAGACCGCAATTGCCGTATATGAAGACGCTGAGAAAAAAGCCCTGTCAAACGCTGCCCTTTCTCAACTTGGCACCAGTATTGCCAGTCGTCTGGATAATCCCAAATGGGTATCCCGGATTCTCAGGAAGATTAAATAAAACAATAAAATATTAGATAGGCTGTATCTAAACCCATTCAATTGTCGAAAATTGGTTGCATAGCCTCCTTAAATAGCCTAAAAGGCTGCCGGATTAGCCGCCGGCAGCCTTTTTTTTATTTTTATAATGTAATTGCCATGCCTATTGCATAGCCCGGACTGGTGGATAAAGCGCTCGGCAATTTGTCGAATTTGACTCGTCACTATAAATATCATAATTACTCACGGGTAAATTGGATCAAATCATTTAAAATTTTTGCAATATCCGGTTCTTTGGTGTAATGTTATTTTAAAAAGGCTCATGTTGCGTTTCGGGGTCTTTTGGAATTTGGTGAAAAAAACAAGCTTTGACTTGCATTACGGATCCTTATGATAATAGATATCCGCCTTACTACTAACTGGTTACACTCGGATCGGAGCGGATGAAGGTAAATATAAAGACCCTGATAGATGACGTACAATGTTATGAAACTGTTCGCGAACTGCGTTGGCCATAAGGGCGTAAGTGTCCGTTTTGTAATTGCATAAGCACAATCAAAAGAGGTTGCGATGATAAGGAATCCGCCAGACAACGCTATGAATGCAAAGAGTGCGGAAAACGTTTTGATGATCTCACCGGAACCATTTTTGCCGGACATCACCAACACCTCAAAGTAGGGACGAGGTCGCCGTAACCGATTAAAGGGTGCCAGAGACGATGATGGAGACGGATTTTGTGAAGTCCATGTGAATACAATGGAAGGCTTCTGGTCCTTACTTCGAAGTTGGATTCGCCCACACCGTAGTATCTCACAAGAACAACTTCCTTTTTACCTCGGATTCTTTGAGTTCGTTCATAATGTCGGTAAACGAGGGAAATCCCTGCTGCACTCACTGATTGAGGTGATGATCAAGTAAGACCCCAAAACGCGACATGAGCCTAAGCAAAAATCAAAGGAGTCATAATGGGAATCATTCTTGTTGTAGATGATGAAAAAAGCATCCGGATTACGTTCAGGGAATTCCTTATGAGAGACGGCCATGAGGTGGAAGTTGCGGCCACTGCAGATGAAGCTGTTCCGCTTCTTAAAGCACGGGACTTTGATGTTGTAATTACGGACATAATCATGCCCCGTGTAACCGGAGTGGATTTGCTGAAGACCATTTCCAAGATCAATTCCAAAACTAAAGTCATCATGATGACAGGGGAACCGAATGTTGAAACATCAACCGAGTCTCTGCGAGACGGTGCATTTGATTATCTGTTTAAACCCGTATCAAAGGAAAAGATTCTACATACTGTCTCAAATGCATTAAGAACCAAAAGACTTGAAGATGAAAAATCCCGGCTCGAACAAGAGAACCAAAAATATCAGGAGTCTCTTGAAGAACTTGTGAAAGAACGAACCCGGGAACTGCGGAAAAGTGAAAACAATCTACAGATGCTTCTGAATTCAATCCCAATTGGAGTTGTCACAATTTCCCGGGATACCCATAGGATCAAATATGTAAACCCGGAGGCGGAAAAAGTACTCGGGCTGCCCCGGGAAAAAATTATAAACTCAAAATGCTATGGATTTATCTGCCCCTCAAAAGAGGGGGAATGCCGGATTACCGATTGTGGAGAAACCGTTCATAATGAAGAAAGAATTATTTCCACCGCAACCCAGGGTAATATTTGCGTTTTGGCCAATGTCATCCATATCAGGCTTGATGAAAAGGAGTATATCCTTGAAAGCTTTGTCGATATTACCCAAAAAAAAGATCTGAAAAAGCAGCTCCATCAATCCCAGAGAATGGAAGCCCTTGGTACCCTGGCCGGCGGTATCGCCCATGATTTTAATAATATTCTTTCTCCGATACTCGGGTTAACGCAACTGTTGCTTGCCGATGCAAAAAAAGGCTCGGATATGGAAGAAGACCTGAAGGGAATCTATACCGCCGGCAATCGAGCTAAAGAACTGGTCAGGCAGATATTAACATTTGCAAGACAGGGGGAACAAGAATTCAGGCCTTTGAAAATAAGCCTCATTGCAAAGGAGGTGTGTAACTTCCTGAAATCCACTATTCCAACCTCTATAAAACTGGATCTGAACATTGAGAGTGAGTCACTGGTTTTGGCCGACCCCATATCAATCCATCAGATTTTCATGAATACCTGCACCAATGCCGCCCATGCAATGGGAAATAATGAAGGAGAACTCAAGATCCATTTGTTGACTTGTGAATTATCGCAGATACTGAATATGAATGGATTTACGCTATCCCCGGGCAATTATTTAAAAATTTTAATTTCCGATACGGGAATCGGGATTCCGGTTGATCAGTTAGGCACCATATTCGAACCTTACTTTACGACAAAAGAAATGGATGAGGGAACAGGGTTAGGGTTGTCGGTGGTGCACGGTATTATAAAAAAACATAACGGAGCCATCTTTGTAGAGAGTACCGTTGGAAAAGGAACAACATTTATCCTTTACCTGCCTGTTGTAAAAAGGACTAAAGAATATAAAAGCATTGACATGGAATCACTGCCCACGGGTTCAGAATCGATCCTGGTGGTTGATGATGAACAGCCAATCGTGAAAATCGAAAGCCGTATTTTAAATTCCCTTGGCTATACTGTTTTAGCCTTCACAAGCAGTACTGAAGCATTTCAATGTTTCAGTTCAACCCCGGATCGGTTTGATCTTGTTATCACGGATATGACCATGCCTGGAATGAACGGGGATAAACTTACAGAAAATCTTAGAAAAATCAGGCCTGATATCCCCGTGATTTTATGTACGGGTTTCAGTAAAAAACTTGACGGTCAAAGTACCAGGGAGATTGGCGTTAATGCATTGATAAACAAACCGGTTGCAACGACTAAGCTGGCAAACATTGTTAGAAAAGTTCTTGATGGGGCCAAAATAAAACCTTAAAGTATTCACGATTTCATTCTAACCCTTTGAAGTATCGATTTTATTGTTTTCAAACAATATTTACTAAATGGAGCTTGGATGACTAAACCAAAAAATGCAAACATTGCCCCAAAATTGATGTTGGGTTTCTTTGTGCTGATTGTAATATTTCTTCTATTTGGTGTATATGCTTTGTATGATATCCACAAAGTTTCCGATCTGGGTCGTACTATATATAACCACCCGCTGGTTGTATCAAATGCAGCTCTTCACGCAAATGTGTCCATAGTAAAAATGCATCGCAGCATAAAGGATGTGGTTCTTTTCAATTCGTTATCAAAAATTGAGAAATCCATTGAAGCGGTTAATGAGGAAGAAAAACAGGTGTATCGGCAGCTCGATATTATTAAAAAGAATATATTAGGTAAAGAGGGCAAGGCACTTGAAAAGGAAACCAGAAAACTATGCGATGGGTGGCGGCCGATTCGAAATGAAGTTATCCGATTAGTTCACAGTGATCAACGAGAAAATGCAGCCGACATAACAATTGGTAAGGGTGCAGATCATGTCTCTTTATTAGAAGCAAACATGCTCAGACTAACGCAATATGCCAGAAACAAAGCGTTTGAATTTAACCGTGAAACGGAAAGCATCCAATCAAAGTTAAATGTGAAGTTGATCTTTTTTTTGGTATTGGGTGTCCTCACATTTCTCCTGGTGGCTTTTTTCACTCTAAAGCTGACCTTATCGGCAGAAAAAGGTCTTCTGAAAAGTGAAGAACGCTATCGCTCTTTGATTGAAGACCAAATTGATCTTGTCTGCCGTATCACGCCTGACGGAAAGTTTGTCTTTGTTAATGATATGTATTGTCAATTTTTTAATAAATCAAAAAAAGAATTAATTGGTTCAAAATGGCAGCCGCCACCCGTCGATGATGATATCCAAATTATAAAAGAAAAAATATCTGAATTGTCTTTCACAAACCCAATAGTCATTATTGAAAATCGAGAAATCTCCGGTAAAGGCAGCATCCATTGGATGCAGTTTATCAATCATGGTTTATTCGATGCCCGGGAGAATCTACTGGAAATACAATCTGTAGGGCGTGACATCACAGAACGTAAACTTGCAGAAGAAAAGTTGAAAGCGACAGAAGCGAACCTAAAAAACACGTTTGATATCTCACCAAGCATTATTAGCAAAGCGAATTTAGATACCGGCTATTTCTCTGAAGTAAGTCCGATAGTGACCAAGATATTAGGATTCTCTGTTGAAGAATTTACATCAAGACCGCTCATGGAATTTGTTCATCCGGATGACAGGCAAAGAACAATTGATGAGATTTCAGGACAACTGCAAGGTAAGGCGGTAACTTATTTTGAAAATCGTTACTTATGTAAAGATGGTTCGTATAAATGGATTGCCTGGCAAGCTACACCACATGATAAAAAAGGGATAGTAACTGCCATTGGTTCAGATATCACCGAGCGCAAGCGAGCGGAGGAGGCACTGAAAAAGGCCCAGCGTTTACTCACAGAAACAGAAAAAATCGGGAAAGTAGGTGGCTGGCAATTCAATATTGATACTGAAAGAATGACATGGACGAAAGAGCTCTATAACATCCACGAAATAGATTCCACTGACGATTTGACATTGACAAAAGGCGTCAATTTTTATACACCCGATTCCAAGCCAATTATAGAGCGGGCTGTGCGGCGGGCGATTAATCATGGCGAGTCGTTTGACTTGGAACTGGAAATCATCACTGCAAAAGGCAATCTTCGGACTGTTCATGCCATCGGAAAGGCGGATACTAAGCACCACAGAGTCCATGGGTTCTTTCAAGATATTACAACCAGAAAAATGCTCCAGAAAGAATCTGAAAAGAATAAAACCATTTTATTGGAAGCTGAAAACCTTGCCGGATTCGGCGGGTGGCAGTGGGATATTGGAAAGAACTCCTGGACACTCTCGCAAAACTGGTTGAAAATCCATGGGTGCTCGAACAGACATCTTGCGACAGAAGAATTGATAAAAATAGCGTATCCAGAGGATATCCCAAAAATTCAAAAGGCTTTTGACCGGGTGGTAAAAGAAGGCGGAACTTATCATATCGAACATCGAATCATTCATCAAACGACAGGGGAAATCAAATATATTCATGCATATGGTGAAGCACGGCTGAATGATTCAGGAAAGGCAGTAGAAATATTTGGTGCGACCCAGGACATTACGGAAAGAAAGAAACTTGAAGCAAGAGTTCTTCAGACACAAAAAATGGAATCCATCGGTACGCTGGCTGGCGGTGTGGCCCATGAGATTAATAATCCCATAAATGGCATTATGAATTACGCCCAGTTGCGGTCGTTGTCAAGAGACTTGTCGCCTAAATCATTTTTAAAATGCACATAAAAGTGTCTCATCAATCTCCCGCCCTACGGTTGGGTTGCGAATTCCAGGAAGGCTAATTTTTTTTGAAT
>PIVS01000819.1 GCA_003353855.1 Desulfobacteraceae bacterium | reverse complement strand
CCAAATAAGCGTAATATTCCGCTGAGGCTGGACCTGGCTGTACCCATGCCCCAGTCATTGAGGCTTCATACGGTGAGCCAGAATTAGCTTCGGGGAAGGTCATGCTCTTGAGTCCCGTCTCATCAGGGACTTCCGCTGCAGAAATGGCACCCCGGTTGCTACCGACCTGTTTGAAATACTGTGGAAAGAGTCCTGGAGTATCTGACCATTCCAGCCCCCATGTATAATAATCGTAAATCTGTGTGTTCATTGTGTTTTCTATACCAATCAACGGAATGTCCTCTTGATCGTAATTGATGCTATACGTGCTCAGTGGCGTACGCCATTTGCCCGCGTCAGCTAACTCCCCGCTAATTGTCGGACCGCCTTCGCGCCAAGCCTCTACAGCGTCATACAAGGCTAATTTGGAGTAATAGGTCACATCGCGAACAAGGAAGGAACGTCCTTGGCTATCAACGGGAAATTGTAGCTGAGGGATTTTTGTATAAATCGTCCCTGTTGAGTCGGTGGACTTGAAAAAGGGTACGGTGTTAATCTCCATTGCGCCCCCGCCCATGATACCGGGTCGAGCGTCAAGACCACGCCCAAAATCGAATGGATAACTAAAAATGTCGGCGATCTTACTCCACGTTTCGGGAACATAATAGGCGATGGGTCCCTTGAAATTGGAAGCGTTCAAAAAACAGGTCCAACTTTGATCACCCGTTGGCATACTACCCGACGTGGCAGCTGTAAAAGGCAGAGCCATCCAACTGTACCCAAGTATCGCACCATTTTGTTCTCCATCAAAAGTGATGCCGTCCGGTGGAATCAAGAGACGATTGCTCAATTGAGCAATTCCCAAACGATCATCGTCGAGAGGAGCCGAACTTCGGAAAAAGGACCATCCCGGAGATCCAATCTCATAATCATAGCATTGTGGTGTTCCGTTCATGCTAAATTTTGGTTCGTCATACCGAAACCGGTTCCCGGCCCAGTAGCCTAGCCCGCCTTCCACGGTTTGGAATACACTACCCCAGGTAGGTCCGCGCTCGGGCCAATGATCTCGAGCATACGTTCCTACGGGGCAAAGGGGAGTGCTCGAACTATCTTGGTTGTTGGGTATAATCCACGCACTGGGTAAACCAATTTGAAAGTTTGCCAGCGGCGTTGATACGAGTGGCCAGACTGCAGCGTAAAATCCCATACCCATATCATAGCCAGGTGGTGCACCATTCGTGCTAAAGCCAATATACCCGTGCAATCCGTTATACCCGCTGGGAGTAGACTTATCAGCTCCAAGCGCGAAATCATTGAAAAGTAAATTCAGTGAAAGTAAAAAAACGATTACACCAATCATGCTTGAACGTCTGTTTTTTAAATAAGCCATATTATCTCCTATTATTAGGGTCAGGCTTGCATTATTGCATTGTTTCAGGGGTAGGCTTGTATTATGCCAATTATGTCCCTAATACACTTCTTTCGGTGGCTTTCGTTGAAGCACTTTTATTACAAAGTTCAGCCAACTTCGAACTGACATTGCGGAGTTGTTGTATTAATGAACAGTGTAGGTATAGGAAATTTCCCCATTTGTGTATCCCTTATCTTCAGGACGAAAGGCCCGAACATACTCAACAGTAGCAACTGATCCCGTTACGGT
>PIVS01000270.1 GCA_003353855.1 Desulfobacteraceae bacterium | reverse complement strand
TTTCGAATGGAAAGAGGCAAGGGGATTCTTGAGAAAAAAGACGGATTCTTCAAGGGCAATACCTTTGGCACCTATACCCATATTCATGCCCTGGGTTCAGTTTCCTGGGCCACTTCTCTGGTTAATAGGGCCAGGATCTATAAAGCCTCGCTTAAAAAGTAGAATACCGATTTGGCTGCCCAGCCGTAATGTAATATCCAAGCAGCCAAATTTCTCTTGAAAATAGAGAGATTATGCCATAATAGCAATCACATCGTCCTCTTCAACATCCTCCCCTTCTTTTTTTAAAATTTGTTTGATACTACCGTCGCAGGGGGGGGGGTAAATTGGCGTTTCCATTTTCATGGCTTCGATGAAAAGGATTTCCTGGTCCTCTATGACGGATGAGCTGGGTTCTATGTCGATTCTCACAATTTTACCGGCAAGGGGTGCTAATATTTCGGTTGTCATTTTTCTCTCCTCTGTATTTTTAATTTAATTTTACATGGATCTTGCCCATGCACTCTGTTTTATCTATTCCGGTGAAAGTGTTTTTTCTTTAAGAAGAAAGCAAGGTCACAAATACTCCAGCTGCTATGACCGTGCCGATCACTCCGGCAACATTGGGTCCCATGGCATACATGAGCAGATAATTTTTTTTGTCTGCTTCGGTGCCGACCTTATGGACAACCCTGGCGGCCATGGGGACTGCTGATACACCGGCAGCTCCTATAAGCGGGTTAATCTTGTTGCTGGAAAACAGGTTCATCCCCTTGGCCAGCAGAATCCCCATGGCTGTACTGACCATAAAGGCGCACAGACCCAGGGCAAAAATGAAGAGCACCCTGGACTGCAAAAAAACATCGGCATTCATGGTAGCCCCTATGGGCAGTCCCAGAAAAATGGTAACAATATTCATCAATTCATTCTGGGCAGCATTTTTTAATCGATCCACCACCCCGGATTCCCGGAAAAGATTTCCCAGCATTAACATGGCAATTAGAGGGGCCGAGGCCGGTACAAGAAGGATGATCAAAAAAGTGGAAACAATGGGGAACAAAAGTTTTTCTCTTTTACTGACTTTTCTCCCCCTTTTCATTTTTATCTTACGCTCAGCCTCGGTGGTCATCAACCGCATAATGGGGGGTTGAATAATGGGAACCATGGCCATATAGGAATAGGCTGCAACTGCACAGGCCCCTAAAAGCTGGGGGGCAAGTTTAGATGCTAAAAAAATGGTGGTAGGCCCGTCAGCCCCGCCGATAATACCAATTGTAGCAGCTTCCATTATATTAAATCCCATGGCATGGGCGGCAAAAAAGGTAAAATACACCCCTGCCTGGGCTCCTGCCCCGAGAAAAATCAACCGGGGATTGGCAAGAAGGGGGCCGAAATCGGTAAAGGCCCCAATTCCCAAAAAGATGATGGGGGGAATTATCTCCCAATGGATGCCGTGTTCATAAAATTTCCACAACAATCCGTGCTCAGGGGTCATCAGTCCGTTCAGGGGCAGATCGGGAGTTTGTGAATTCCCTGGCAAAGGGACTAAATTTGTTGATGTGTTTTACAAAGGACCGGCCAATATGGAGTTTGACGGAAATGGCCAGGGCCAATGGGATGAATCTGCCGACGGCCAGGCGCTATCTTCATACATTCACAAAACTCGGGTTTATGGTAAAAGATGAGACCGCCAAGACGTTTCAGCTTACCCCCCCCCCACACCATCACAGACGAAAAGTCATTTTTATCGGATTTAAAAATTACGCGATCCCGGGGGTATGCCGTTGCCGATCAGGAACTGAACATCGGGTTAAAAACCCTGGCAATTCCTATTTTTGATAAAAAAGGAGATGTTGAAGCATCCTTCGGGGTTTCTTTTCCCTTGTCCAGAATCCAGGAGCCTGGATTTGAAGACCGCTTGTTAGAGCGCCTGTTTGAGATTAAAAACAGGGCCTAGCTGATTATCTGCTGTTCCATACCGACACTATGGATAAAAAAAAGGGGAGTTTCCCACAGGAAATTCCCCTTTTTGCAATAGATATAACTGCCTGTAAAATCAGACAACTATTTTTTTATTTTTGTATGGCATTTGCTGCAGGAAGCAGGAGCAGGGCCCTTCATTCCTTTGGGATCGCCTTTTTCTTTGTTAAAAGTTTTGTGGCAGTCAATGCAGTTTCTATGCATGGCATTTTCATGGACCATAATGTCTTTTTTGTTCTTTTTGTCCTTTTTGAACTTGTTATGGCATTCGGCACAGCTCTGGACATCGTCGCCCGCTTTTAGATCGGTGAGTGCTTTACCATCTTTGTCATGGTGGCATTCACCACAGGATATCTTATAATCTGTAGCATGCTTTGCATGGGTGAATTCAACCAAATTATATTTTGGCGGTGCTTTTTTGCGTTTTTTATACCCATCGGTTTCCATGGTAAAAGTATCTTTAACTTCAGTACCAGCATGGAGACCAGTTGCAACAAAAATCACGGCAATCCCTGCAGCCAACAGTAGTGTGATCAATCTTTTGTTCATAACTTGTCTTACTCCTTTAATGATTAACGTTTTATTTTGCCTTTTTACGGTGACATGTTCTGCCCCCGATGTATTCATAGAATTTTATCTGTTTTTATATATAGGGGTTTGTAAAGTCAAAAAAAAACAGATTGGTTTAGCCCTTCGGGGACGCGTTCTTGTCTGAAGTGTTATCCTCGGGAGTGTCAGTGTCCGAATCAACTTCTCCATCGTCGTCCATGCTCTCTTCCTCTTCATCCTCACCCTCGGTTTTGGATTTTTTCCCAAAAACCCTGGCACCGATAATACTGATTTCATACAGGACCATGAGGGGGATAGCCATCATGATCTGGGTGACCACATCGGGGGGGGTAATCAGGGCAGCTCCCACAAAAAAGATCAATGTGGCATATTTTCGGTTCTTCTTAAGAAAATCCACTGTCACCAGTCCCATGCGAGCCATAAATGTGAGAACCAAGGGGAGTTCAAATACAAGCCCGAAAGCCAACAGCATCTTGGAAGCAAATCCCAGGTATTCTTTCATGGACGGCATGGCCTGGATGGTGTCGTTGGCAAATCCAAGGAAAAATGCAAATCCATAGGGAAAGACAATGAAATATCCAAAGGAAGAGCCCACCAGAAAGAAGAAAACTGATAAAATAACAATGGGCATCATATACTTTTTCTCGGTCCGATATAACCCGGGAGAGATAAACATCCAGAATTCATAGAACAGCACAGGACTGGCCGCTATAATACCGCCCAAAAAGGATACTTTTAAATAGGTGAAAAAGGCTTCGGGCAGACCTGTGAAGATCATCCTTGCGTTACCGGACTCTCCCATTGCTGTCACCAGAGGGGCAATCAGGATTTCAAATAGTTTTTCCTTGAAAAAATAAGCGCAGGCAAATCCAATACCCACGGCAATAAAGGAACGGACCAATCGGTCCCGTAACTCACCTAGATGCTCTGTAAAAGGGCTTTTATTTTCTTCACTCATGGCTTATTCGTTTTTATTCTCTGGGTCTTTGGGGGCAGTGGACTCCTGCTTCATGGAGCTATCATCTGTTCGCTTGGAGCTTGTATCCGGTTCCTTGAAGGTTCCATCCGGGGTTTCCGCCCCTTTGCTCTCCTGATTTTCAGATCCGCTCATGTCCGGGTCATCACCGGGTTCAACAATGGTCTCTTTTTCTTTGTTCACTTCCTTGATTATATTTTTTAAATCAGAGGCGGGCGTTTCGATATTTTTAAGGGTTGTTTCCACATCAATACTACTTTTAAAATCCTGGACAGATCGTTTAAACTCCCCCATGGCCTGGCCAAGGGTTTTGGCAAGTTCCGGCAGCTTTTTAGGGCCGATGACAATGAGGGCGATTGCCAGGATTAAAAGAATTTCAGGCATTCCTAGACCAAACATTTAATTCAAACTCCTTTATACAGATTGCTTATATTTATAACCGTGGATTTTATACTGAATTGTGTCCCAGTGTCAACCGCAGGTTCGTCAGTTTTTTTTATTGTTTCGGTTTATATGATTTGATTTGGAGGGCCCGGGTTTGCCTCTATAGGGCCTTTTCTTCCCTTTATAGGGTGGCTTTTTTCCAGAGCTATGACTGGCGGGCTTTCTTTTAACGGGTTTTGGTTTTGGTAAGGGTTTATCCAGTTCTTCGGAGGGGTATTCACATTCAATCTTGTTGCCCAGGATTTCTTCAATTTTCGGGATCTCAAAGGAGCTCATTTCATCGGCAAAACTGATGGAGGTCCCTGTAGCACCGGCCCTACCGGTTCTGCCGATTCTATGTATATAATGCTCGGGTTCAATGGGCAAATCATAGTTGATGACATGGCTGATATCTTCAATGTGCAGCCCCCTTGCCGCCACATCCGTGGCCACGAGAAATTTGATCCGGCCGTTTTTAAACCTGTCCAACACCTTGAAGCGTTTGTCCTGGGCAACATCCCCGGACAGAACACCGCATTTTTGTCCATATCGTTCTAACTTGGAGGATAGGTATTTAGCCGTGTCTTTCCTGTTTACAAAAATAAGCACCCGTTGCAGGTTTTCGCTGACCAGAAGGTTGTATACATTCTTAAACCTGTCCGCTTCCGTGGTCAGGTAGATCACCTGCCGGATGGACAGGGCCGCTGCCTGGTCAGGATCAATTTCTATCCGGACGGCATCCTTGGTCCAGGAATCTGCAAGGCGCAACACCTCGTCGGTGAGGGTGGCGGAAAAGAACAGAGTCTGGCGCTTGTCCTTGTGGGGTGTCATATAGACCAGTCTTCGCACATCCGGGATAAATCCCATGTCCAGCATTCGGTCTGCCTCATCAAGAACAACGATTTCCACACGGGAGAGGTTGACCAGTTTTTTATTGATGAAGTCCAGGAGCCTTCCCGGGGTGGCCGCAATGACATCCACTGGTTTTTCCCGGAGTCGTGTCATCTGCTGGTTGTAGCCGGTGCCGCCATAAACTGCGACGATGCTCTGGCGGGAATATTTGGCAAGACCGTTGAAATCTTTTTCGAGCTGATGTACCAATTCCCTTGTGGGGGCAAGAATAAGGGCTCTGGGCATCCCATTTTTATTTTTACGGGGTTTTTTTAAAAAGGTTTTTATGATGGCGATAATAAAGGTGGCGCTTTTGCCGGTACCGGTCTGGGCTTTGGCCGTGGCATCCTTTCCCCCAAGGGTGTGGGGGAGCAGCTTGGCTTGGATTTCGGTGCAATAGTTAAATTTTAAGTCACAAATGGCATGCATGAGGCTTAAGGGGAGATCCAGGTCGTGGAACCGGGTCTTGCCTTCTTCAGGGTCCACCGGGAATTTTGCCAGGGACCAGCGTTCAGTTTTTGGCCTTTGCCTTGGTTTTAGGGGCGGGGATGCAGCAGGCTTTGGTTCTAATGCCTGATCCATTGTCGGCTCCAATGTAGGGGCTGCTGTTGAACCTGCTTTTAAATCACTTGCTGGTCCGGCTTTAGGGCTGGGTAAGGGCTGGTAATTTTTTTTTGTGAACAGGTTCTTTAAAAATAAGAGTAATCGTTTCAATGGTGTGCTCTTTTCAGGTTTATAAAAATATTAACTGTCTGTTTGTTACAATGGTGTAACAGACAGACAGTCGTTTGAAAAGCAAAATCTATTCCAAAGGGGTTTTATCCCCCGGCCACCAGGGGGAGCAACTGGAGGATTGAATTGTCCGGAACCTTTGTCTCAGAAAATTTGGGACTGGACACCAGCCGGCCGTTGAGGCGGACCACGGAGCAAAACTTGGAATCCTTTACTTGTTTCAGGATGGATGCAATGGTCATTTCTTCTGACCATTGCATCTTTTTTTCATCAACCTTTATCATAATTTAAAAGCCTTTGGCCTATTCAACCCCGTTTTTCTTGAGGACTTCCAGAACTTCAGGATAATCAATGCCCAGGCGTTTGACGGTCTCAACTGTGGGGATGCCGTTTGAAGTCCAGCCCCGGCGTGCATAAACCGCATCCTTGAGCAGCTCATACTGTTCTTCCCTTTTTTGCCGCAGGACTGCTACCTTGGTCTGGGTGTCCATTTTGGAAATATCCAGGCTGTATTTTTCAATGAGCTGGGTGTCATAACGTTTGGCCCGTGATCGATACTCTTCCTCGGTTACAGGCCCCATGGAACGATAGGGAACGGTGTCGTGTTCCCGTGTGCCGTAGCCCATTTTCAGGTTGAAGACCCGCTGGAAATTGTAGACAGCCTCGCTCATTGTGATGAGATCGTCGGGACCCACCTTGCGGCCGGTTACGGCGGAAAAGAAATCTGAATACCATCCAACGTGCTTGACAACCTTGGCCGGCTCGTCTGTGTTTTTATTGTCTTCGGGTACAATATCATTCCAGGGGAGCTTGCACAGGCCGCAGAGGCCGAACCAGGTTCTGAACATGGGAAACCAGTGAAGGGCTTCTGCCTTGTCTTCAAAGGTGGGCATGAAATTGTGAACCATATCAAGGAAAATCAGCCAGGCTTCATCATGCTGGGGGCCCTTGAGGGCAAGTCCGTAACCACCCTGTTGGGCCAGGGATTCCTTGGTAATATATTCGGAAAATTCAAGCCCTTTGGATTCCATGCCAATATCCTGCATAAAGGCCAAATCTGCGCCAAAGTCCTTTGCAAAGATGGCTTTCATCTGGCG